>JAZTYE010000027.1:0-8301 GCA_045636765.1 Candidatus Egerieisoma sp. | reverse complement strand
CATGTGTTTGATAAGATCAAGAACTTTGTTAGAGTAACCGATCTCGTTGTCATACCATGAAACAACTTTAACGAAAGTATCAGTTAGAGCGATACCTGCAGTTGCATCAAAGATAGAAGTACGTTTGTCACCTAGGAAGTCTGAAGAAACAACTGCATCCTCAGTGTAACCAAGAATACCTTTTAGGTAAGTCTCTGAAGCCTCTTTCATAGCTGCACAGATCTCTGAATATTTGGCAGGTTTCTCTAGGTTAACAGTTAGGTCAACAACTGAAACGTCAAGAGTAGGTACGCGCATTGACATACCGGTCAATTTGCCGTTAAGAGCAGGGATAACTTTACCTACAGCTTTAGCAGCACCAGTTGAAGAAGGGATAATGTTACCGCAAGCAGCTCTACCGCCTCTCCAGTCTTTAACTGAAGGACCGTCTACAGTTTTCTGAGTAGCTGTAGCAGAGTGAACAGTAGTCATAAGACCATCTTTCAAACCAAATTTATCGTTAAGAACTTTTGCAATTGGAGCAAGACAGTTAGTAGTACAAGAAGCGTTTGAAACAATCTCCTGACCTACATATTTGTCCAAGTTTACACCGCAAACGAACATAGGAGTGTCATCTTTTGAAGGAGCTGACATAACAACTCTCTTAGCACCTGCCTGAAGGTGAAGCTCTGCTTTCTCTTTAGTAAGGAAAAGACCAGTTGACTCAACTACATACTCAGCCTCAATCTCGTTCCATTTAAGGTCAGCAGGGTTTTTCTCAGCAGTTACGCGGATCTCGTTACCGTTAACAACCAATTTACCGTCTTTAACCTCTACAGTACCGTTGAATTTACCGTGCATAGTATCATACTTAAGCATGTAAGCCATGTACTCTACATCAATAAGGTCATTGATACCTACTACCTGAATGTCATCTCTCTCCTGAGCGGCTCTGAACACCAAACGTCCGATACGGCCAAAACCGTTAATACCAATTTTAATCATACTCTGTTCTAATATATTTAGAAATTAAACAATCTTCTTTATCATAAGTTTTCAAAAACGGTGCAAAGATACAAAAATGGATGAAAATTCACTATCTTTACAAAGATTTTTTAACATTATTGAACAATGCGATACTATATAATAGCAGGCGAAGCATCAGGTGACCTGCACGGATCAAATCTTATTAAAGGGATACGGGAGGTTGACCCATCCGCACAGATCCGTTGCTGGGGTGGAGACCTTATGGAAGAGGCGGGTGCTGAGCTTGTAAAACATTATAAGGAGGGGGCAATCATGGGGTTTGTGGAGGTAGTTGCCAACCTTGGCAAACTTTCACGCAACTTGAGGGACTGCAAGGAAGATGTGCTCGCCTACAACCCTGATGTCCTTATACTTATTGATTACCCTGGATTCAATTTCAGGATTGCTGAATTTGCAAAAAAGAAAGGGATAAGGACATTCTACTATATAGCCCCAAAAGTGTGGGCCTGGAAAGAGAAAAGGGTACACAGGCTCAAGAAGTTTGTAGACCGCCTATTCATCATATTCCCGTTTGAAATAGAATACTTCAAAAAATGGGGTATAGATGCAGTTTACAATGGAAATCCACTCTTAGACAGTGTTGACAACCATCCTAGCGCAACAGAAACCAAGGAAGAGTTCTGTACAAAAACTGGAACAGATCCAAACAGGAAAACAATTGCTCTTCTTGCAGGAAGCCGCAGAGGTGAGATAAAATACCTTCTGCCGAGAATGATTGAAGTAGCCAAGAGATACCCTGACTACCAGTTCCTCATGGCATGTGCCCCTTCCATGGAGAAAGAGTTTTATAAAGGAATTATCGGGAAGAGTGCAAGCAACATAAAACTCCTTTTTGGGCAGACTTACTCTATCTTGAGGAACTCAGACGCAGCAATAATCAACTCAGGTACAGCAAGTCTTGAGGCTGCACTAATAGGGGTTCCGCAAGTGGTATGCTACGGGGGCAATGAAATTTCCTATCAGATTGCAAAGAGAGTAGTAAAACTCAAATACATAAGCCTTGCCAACCTCATAATGGACAAAGGACTTTTTAAAGAACTTATACAACATGATTGTACTCCCGACAAAATCTCAAAAGAGCTTGACTTGCTTGTAAATGATACTACATACAGAGAAAAGATGCAAAAGGACTACAGGGATGTTAGGGAAGTGCTTGGAGGCAAAGGAGCATCGGCAAAGGTTGCCCAAGCCATGATAGATGAATTAAAACAAATGATGAAAAAATAAACTTTATTATGATTGTTCATGCTTACAAATACCAGGGAGCTGGTAATGACTTTGTTATTTTTGACAATAGAAACGGAGAATATGACTGCCTTACTCCAGAGCAGATAAAGCTTTTGTGCGACCGCCGCTTTGGCGTTGGTGCAGACGGTATGATGCTGCTTGGCAAAAGTGAGGAGTACGATTTTTCAATGAGATATTTCAACGCGGACGGTTATGAGGGGAGCATGTGCGGTAACGGAGGACGCTGCCTTGTAGCATTTGCAGCTCATAGAGGCATAAAGAAATTTGATTTCAATGCAATTGACGGTTTCCATACTGCAGAGGTTCTTGAGTACACCCCGCACAGATGTATTGTAAAGCTTAAAATGGTAGACCTTGAGGCTGGTGACAAATATTCAGAGAACGCTTATTTTCTGAACACAGGTTCTCCACATTATGTTGAGTTTGTAGAGGACACTGCAACCTACCCTGTTGATGAGAAAGGAAAATTCTGGAGATACCACCCCGATTTTGTTGGTGGTACAAACGTGAACTTTGTACAGATAAATGACAACAGCATAAACGTAAGAACATATGAGAGAGGTGTCGAGGCCGAGACTTTTGCTTGCGGAACAGGTGTAACTGCCTCTTCCATCTCAACATACATGTATTCTCCAGAAAAAGGACATTCAGAGAAAAAAGAAGTAGCAGAGGGTGTAGAATATGCAAAATATGACATCCATGCATTGGGTGATGACCTGTCTGTATGCTTCAACTACAACAAAAACAGCAAGACCTTTACAGATGTATATCTTACAGGTCCTGCCACTTTTGTATTTGAATGTGATATTGAAATAGACTAATCTATTTATTGTAGTTTCTGGCGCCAAAGATTGTGGTTCCAATCCTTACCATAGTGCTGCCATATTCTACAGCAATCTTATAATCTCCACTCATTCCCATAGAGAGTTCATTAAAACCGGGGAGGGTGGAGATATATTTTTCCCTGGCAGAATTGAAGATATTGCCAAGCTTTCCAAACTCTTCCCTTATCTGCTGCTCATCCTCCACAAAAGAGGCCATCCCCATAAGGCCACAAATCTCCACACCAGGGAGTGGAGAAGATGTAAATTCGTCGAGAAGCTCAAATAATTCATCCTCAGAGAATCCTTGCTTGGTCTCTTCCTGTGCAATGAACACCTCAAGAAGACATTTTACCGTAAGGTTATTTTTTGCGGCATATTTGCTTATCTCCGCTAACAGTTTCTTGCTGTCAACCGAGTGGACAAGAGAAACATATGGCAGAACCATCTTAAGCTTATTGGTCTGAAGGTGACCTATAAAATGCCACTGGATATCCTCAGGCAATTGAGTTACCTTCTGAAACAGTTCCTGTGGCCTGCTCTCTGCAAATATTCTCTGACCTGCAGAATATGCCTCATGTATAGCTTCCACAGGATTGAATTTTGAAACTGCCACCAACTTTACAGTTGATGGCAGCTCTCCGTTAATTTTCTGTATTTGTCCTTTAATACCCATAAGTATTATTTTCTGTTTTTCATCTGCTGCTGTTGCTGTCTCTGCAACTCCTGTTGTTGTTTATACATCTCATCCAATCTCTGCTGGAATTTAGATTTTTTAGGAGCCTTGCTGCTGGCAGCTTTAGCCTGCAACTGTGCATAAAGTTTCTTCTCATCTACAAAGTACTTTCTGATAACCCAAGTCTGTACTATTGTAAACAAGTTTGAAAGCATATAATAATAACTCAAACCACTTGAGAAATTGTTACACAATACCAAAAGGAACAAAGGCATAAAATACAGCTGCATTGTCCTCATTCCAGGCATCTCATTGTTGCTTGGCATCTGATCCATGTTCATTTTTGAGTAGAAATACATGGAAACAGCCATTAGAATGGCAAAAAGACTTATGTGGTCACCATACAATGGAATGTTAAACGGCAACTGAAGAATTGAATCATAAGTACTCAAGTCATCTGCCCATAGGAAACCCTCCTGTCTCAACTCAATTGAAGCAGGGAAGAAACGGAACATGGCAAAGAGAATAGGGAACTGGAGCAACATAGGAAGGCATCCGCCAAAGAGGCTCACACCTGTCTTCTGATATAATGCCATAGTCTCCTGCTGTTTCTTCATTGCATCCTCCTGTCTTGGATATTTTGCATTAATCTTCTCTATCTCAGGTTTAAGAACCCTCATTTTAGCAGAAGACATATATGATTTAAGGGTAAGAGGAGTAATGATAAGTTTAATTGCAATAGTCATCAAAAGGATGATAATGCCAAAATTTGAGATGAATCTGCTCAAATAATCAAAGAAGTTGATAATGACAACCCTGTTGATCCAACCAATAAGCCAACCTCCTAGGGGTACAATTTTCTCAAAACCATAACCATAGCTCTTAAGCTCCTTATATGAGTTAGGTCCATAATAGAAACTGAATGGAATATCAACAACCTGAGCAGAATTATAATCAACAAGCATATTGGCCTTACAATCCATCAATCTCATATCAGTATCTGTAACATCATAGAATTTGTAAGACAACTCTCCTTCCTTAAAATCATCTTTAGCCAACATGATTGCCGAGAAGAACTGCTGTTGGAATGCAAACCACTCAACTTTTGTTGAAAGCTCCTCAGAAGATGAAGCTTTTCTTAGCCCCAAGTCCTCCACTTTGTCTTCACCTGGATATTTATAAACGATTGTAGAGTAGTTTTTCTCATTTTCGTAACCTCTCTCAAGTCTAGGGATATCCAATCTCCAGTCAACACCTAAAGATGACATGTTCCTTGAGATATATTTCTCCATTCCAACCATTCTAAAATTGAAATCCATCATGTAGCTGTCAGCAGGCAATGTATATACATGTTCTACATACGAATTATCTCCAAACATAAGTCTGAAAACCATTGAGGTATCACTCTTTTCAACCAAGTTATAATTGAAATCAGAGGTAGACAACTGCTGGTCAGTATAGAAATCAATCGCAAATTTGCTTGCATTTGGCTTTACAAGATTAAGATCCAAACTGTCATGTGTATAGTAATCTTTTACTTGAACATTATATGCTTGTGCACCTTTAGTTGTAAAGGTTACTTTAATCTTCTCATTCTCTAAAGCATAAAACTCTTCTTGAGCTTTACTTGCAGCCTCCAGCAAAGAGTCATTGTAAACAGGGGACATAAGTTTAATGTTAACTTCTGTTGTCTGCTCATTTAATGCCAACATTGCCGAATCTACTTTAGGGGCATTTTTCAAAGCCTCTACCTGTGCAATTGAATCTGCAACGAATCTTGCTCTCTCCTGTTCTTTAAAAGTTTTGGTGTTGTACCAGCTGAAACCAATCAAAATCAAACCAATCAGCACAAAACCAATGACGGTATTCTTCTTGTCACTCATTTTTTGTTAACTTTTTTACTCAAATTGATTATCAATAATATTTATTTTTTCTTCTATTCTTATCAGTTCTTCCTTTGCAACTGAAATTTTTTTCTCAATATCCTCAATCATTGAATCAGCATTCTTTGATTTTGCAAAGAAACCCATATTATTTTGCAAAGTAGTTATATCCTGTTCCATCTTTCTGTATTTGAGAAGAAGTTTTTCCCTCTCCATCTTAATGGTTCTCTCTCCTTTACCAGAATTCTTAAGTTCAGTAACCATTCTCTTGAACTTGATCAACTTTTTCTCACTATCCAAAGACCTGATATCTGAAAAATGGATATCCATTACCTTATTGAATTCCTTTTGTACCCTCTCTTTATCTTTAATTGGGACATATCCTATCTCCAGCCATCTGGTCTGGAACTGCCTCATAGCCTTAATATCATCTTCTTTTGTATCACCAATCTTATAGGACTTTATCTCTTCAATAAGTGAAAGTTTAAGAGCAAGATTACTCTCATATTTCTCATCAACCTTATCAAAATACTGCGCTTTCTTTTCAAAAAAATGATCACAGGCAGCCCTGAATCTTTTCCATACAAGATCTGACTGTTTTCTGGCAACAGGACCAATCTCTTTCCACTCTTTCTGCAATGCTATAAGTTCATCTGTAGCCTTCTTCCAGTCACTGCTCTCCATCAATGCTTCAGCTTTTAGACACAGCTGCTCTTTTCGGCTGTAATTGTCTTGCATTACAAGCTTGAAGTTGGAATAATAATCTCTTTTTGAGTTGTAAAAAGTATCACAGGCACTTCTGAATCTGTCATAAATCTTCTGGTTCTCCTTCTTGGCAGCAAAACCTATATTTTTCCATTCAGCTTGTAAAGAATCCATTCTCTTGGAAAGAATGTTCCACTCATTTGAATCTGTAGGAATGCTGTTTGCTATCTCTTCTGCTTTCTCACACAAAAGAGTCTTTGCCAGAAGATTCTTTTTCTGGTCATCTTTAAGTTGCTCAAAGAAATGTTGGTGTTTCTTATTTATTACTGTAGTAATTGACTTAAATCTATCCCATATAATCTCCCTTTGCTCTTTAGCAACAGGACCTATCTCTTTCCACTCATCATGCAATTTTTGCAGTTCCTTAAAAGCAACTACAACATTGGGCTCTTTTTCCAAAGCCTCTGCCCTCTCACATAGAAGAGTCTTTGCCTGAAGATTTTTCTTAAAATCAATATCTCTGAACTCATTATTGATTTTAATATAATCATAGAACTGCTCTACATAATACTGATAAATAGAAATAAGATCTTTAACCTTACTCTGAGGAACTGCATCAATTGCTTTCCACCTGTTCTGCAACTGTCGGAAAGCAGGAAAAGTATGATTAACATCCTCCACTTTACCTAACAACTCCTTAAGTTCATCTATAATCTGTAATTTTGCAGCATAATTCTCCTCTTTCACTCTCTCCTGCTCATTATAAAGTTCCTTCTTTTCCAGCTTGTATTTAGAATAAAGATCCTTAAACTGTAACTCCAAATGATCAAGTGTTTCAAGCTCCTGCGGAGAAGCTTCAACTTTCTTTTCATTCAAAACTTTATAAAAAACTGCCTTTAAAGGCTCCATTTTATCAAAAATTTCTTGAGAATCACCTGCCAAAGACAAATCTCTGAATTTTTGCAAAATCTCAACAACATCCAACGCAGAATAATCCTCATTCAACGTCGTAGAATTTCTCTCTTTGTCCATAATGCTCAGACTATAAATTACTAACTTGCAAATATAGTAAAAATTGATAATAGCTAAGTAATTTTCTATCTTTGCACTCACCTCTTTTTGGTTTAAGAATATAGTAATTATGAGAATAGATATACTTACAGTTGTACCTGAACTTTTGAAGAGTCCACTCAATCATTCTATAGTACAGAGAGCTAAAGATAAAGGATTGGTAGAGATTCATATCCATGACATAAGAGAATATGGAAAAGGGAACTATCACCAGGTTGATGACTACAGTTACGGTGGAGATGCTGGAATGATCCTTATGATAGAGCCTATTCACAAACTTATAACAAAACTAAAGGAAGAGAGAGACTATGATGAAATAATCTATATGTCTCCCGACGGGCTTACTCTCAACCAGCCTATCGCAAACAGACTTTCCTGCAAAGAGAACATAATGATTTTATGCGGCCACTACAAAGGCATTGACCACAGAATAAGGGAGCATCTTATTACAATGGAAATTTCTATTGGTGATTATGTACTCAGTGGTGGAGAATTGGCTGCAGCAGTTGTCTGCGATGCAGTAATAAGACTTATCCCTGGTGCAATATCGGATGAAACATCTGCATTAAGTGACTGTTTTCAGGATAATCTCCTTTCTGCTCCAGTATATACAAGACCTGCAAATTACAATGGGTGGGAAGTTCCAAAAGTTCTTTTGTCGGGAAATCCTAAACTTATTGCCAAATGGCAAGAAGAGCAGTCCCTTGAGAGAACTGCCCGTCTTAGACCAGATCTGTTGAAAAAATAATTGTTGTCTGTTACCAGCACTCCAAATCCTGCTGAATATCAGGCATACTCTCCTTCTTGAAAACAGGGTCCTTGATACCCTGTTTTTTTTGTGCGGTATAGTCATTCATCAATCTTACAACAT
>JAZTYE010000026.1:0-24617 GCA_045636765.1 Candidatus Egerieisoma sp. | reverse complement strand
CATACTCCAAGGAACTGTGCCAATAGAATGTTATTGACAAAAACAGCCGAAATTATAATCAATATATATTCCATATCTATCTTTCAGTTTTACGGTTAATTATTTTGCTTTTGCCTTGTTGAACAACATCATAAGGTAACCAAGTACAAGGAATGCACCTGGACCCAATACAAATGCCAACATACCGTCACCATCACACAATTTGTGTCCGAAGATTGCAAGACCGCCCAAAAGCTCCCTTACAAAACCGATTACTGTAAGTGAAAGTGAGAAACCCAAACCAATGCCAATACCGTCCAATGCTGAATCAACTACTGAGTTTTTGCATGCGAAAGCCTCTGCTCTACCCAATACAATACAGTTTACTACGATAAGTGGAATGAACAATCCCAAAGTCTCATATAGAGACGGCACGTAAGCCTGCATTACAAACTGAAGCACAGTTACAAGTGATGCAATAATTACAATATAGCACGGGATTTTTACCTTAGAAGGGATAAGTGACGCAACAGCAGAAATGAGCATGTTTGAAAGGACAAGTACAAATGTTGTTGCAAGTCCCATACCCAAACCATTTATTGCAGAGGTAGTGGTTCCCAATGTAGGACACATACCAAGAACAAGCACAAAAGTAGGATTGTCCTTAATGATACCTTTTGTTATTAAACCTAGCTTACTCATATTAATTCTGTTGAGCCTCCTCACTCTTATTTATGTTAAGGAAAGCATTGTATGCATTATTTAGTACATCAATGAATGCTCTTGATGTAATTGTAGAAGCGGTAATTGCGTCAAAGCTGCCACCATCTTTCTTAACTGCAAATTTGAATGCAGGGTCACCAGGATTAGCACCCTGGAACTGAGTGATGAAATGGCTCTCGCTATCACTGATTTTTGCTCCCAATCCAGGAGTCTCTGCATGTGAGATTACAGAAGTGTTTACAATTGCGCCCTCTGGAGTGAAACCAACCATAAGGGTAATGTTACCGCCAAAACCGGCTGAAGAAGATGCCTCAATTGCATAACCTACAATCTCCTCACCTTTCTTTGCAGGGTAAACTGTAGAAACTTTACCGTTTGCCTCTACTGTAAATTTCTCAGAAGATGGAGCATTGTCAAATGCAGGAACCACGCCTCCAATTGCAGTATTGATTTTTGCAGTCTGAGCAGCTGCAATAGGCTCAGCTGTCAGCGCATACAAACCACCCAAAAGTGCAGATGACACAACGCATACTGCAAAAAGGGTTACAACCATATTTGTCAATGTAGATTCTCTAGCCATTATTTTGCCTCCTTACCAAATCTTTTAGGTTTACAGAACATGTTGATTAGAGGAACTGTTGCATTCATAATTAGAATTGCAAACGAAATACCCTCTGGGTAAGCACCAAACTCACGGATAAGAATTGTAATGATACCAATGCCAATACCAAAGATAACCATACCTTTTGGCTCCATTGGAGAGGTAACATAATCTGTAGCCATGAAGATTGATCCTAGAAGCATACCACCTGTAAGCAAGTTGAAGACTGGATCTGTGAACTGCTCAGGGTTGCACAACCAAAGAATTCCCGAGAATACAAATACAGTACCCCAGATTGAAAGGGTGATGTGAGGTCTGATAACTCTTCTTACCAACAGGTAAACAAAACCTAGAAGAAGTGCTATTGCAGAAATCTCACCTGCAGAACCAATTCTGGTAAACAACATCTGAGTGTATGAGAAGTTGTTTGCCTCGTAAATCTGGCTAAGTGTCATACCCTGTGCCAAACCCTCTTTTACAATACCAAGTGGAGTTGCACCAGATACACTGTCAAATAGTGTATCTGCAGGAACACTCCAGTCTGTCATGATAACAGGGAATGAAATCAAAAGGAATACACGGCCAACCAACGCAGGATTGAACAAGTTTTGGCCAAGACCGCCAAAAGTCATTTTAGCCACACCTATTGCTACAATTGAACCAATTACAAGTACCCACCAAGGAGTGTTGATTGGAACGTTAAGCGCCAAAAGAAGACCTGTGATTACAGCTGAGTAATCGCAAATTGTAACTTTGGTCTTAAGCATGAACTTAGCTATTACATACTCAACTGCAACGCAGGCAAGTACACCAACCAAAGCCAATTTTAATGCAGACAGGCCAAAGCAATATATTGAAACCGCTACAGTAGGGAGAAGTGCAATAACCACATCCCTCATCAAGTTTCTGGTATTTTCCTTCCCGTGAATATGAGGAGAAGGTGATACAAGCAGTTTTTTCATGTCAGTTACTGTTTTTTAATTGTCTGAATTATTTTTTAGGACGGCTACGCATAATCTTCATTACGTTTGCCTTAGCCAATCTGATTGTGTCCAATAGATATATGTATGAAGGACATGTGAACTGGCAGCAACCGCACTCTATACAGTCATAGATCTTGTTTGCCTCCAAATCATCCATTCTGCCGGCTTTAGCCAACTTGTTGAGCAAGTATGGCTCCAAGCCCATAGGACAAGCCTCAATACATTTTCCGCAACGGATACAGTTACCCTGCTCCTTTCTCTTGGTCTGCTCCTCTGTAAGGAACAAAACAGATGAAGAACCTTTAAGGGTTGGAGCATCTAGGTTGGCCATAGCCTTACCCATCATAGGACCACCGCTGATCACTTTTGCAGCAGCCTCTGGAACACCGCCAACCGCCTCAATAATTTTTGAAACTGGAGTACCTACCCTGTGTTTGTAGTTCTTCTGCATAGGAGAACACTCTCCAGTTACTGTAAGAATGCCCTCAAACAAAGGTTTGTTCTTCTGTACAGCCTCATAGACTGCAAGAGCTGTACCTACGTTCTGAACTACAGCTCCTGTGTCAATAGGAAGGCCCATTGAAGGAACTTTTCTTCCTACTACAGCATCAATTAGCTGTTTCTCACCACCTTGAGGATATTTCTTCTTAAGAGTTACAATTTTAATCTGAGGATAATCCTTTGCTTTTGCAGACATAACTTTGATAGCCTCAGGTTTATTCTCCTCAATACCTATGAAACCTTGAGTTACATTAAGGGCTTTCATCATAATTGCTGCACCTATAAGTACCTGCTCAGGCATCTCAATAAGAACTCTGTAGTCTGAAGTAAGGTAAGGCTCACACTCAGCTCCATTTATAATAAGGAACTCAGCTTTTTTGCCTGGAGGAGGAGAAAGCTTTACATTGGTAGGGAATGTAGCACCACCCAAACCAACAACTCCACACTCTTTAATCTTCTCAATTATCTCTTTAGAGTCTAGTTTGATCTCCTTCTCAATTTTGTCTGAGCGGTCAATTGTCTCAACCCACTCATCACCCTCTACTGTAATTACAACAGCTTTACAAGGGTTACCTGCCAAATCCTTTATAGTCTCAATTCCCTTAACTGTACCTGAAACACTTGAGTGTACAGGAGCAGAGATGAAACCATTTGCATTAGCAATAAGCTGACCAACCTTTACTTTGTCACCAGCAGCAACAATTGGCTCTGCAGGAGCTCCAAGATGTTGACCCATTGAAATGTAGGCAACCTCCGGAATTGGGAAGCTCTCAATTGCGGCATTAGCAGATATTTTATTGTCATGTGGATGAACTCCACCTATTGAAAACGTCTTCATATCTGAATCTCTTATTGGTTATTTGTTTTCTGGAGCCTTCTCTGCAGCAGGGGCCGCTGGAGCTGGAGCTGCAGCTGGTTTCTCTGGGAAATTCACTTTGTGGATTGCACCAGTAGGACACTCCGAAACACATTTAGTACATAGCTTACATTTGTTGAAATCTATGTAAGCAACATTGTTCTCAACTGTGATTGCCTCAAAAGGACAAACTTTAGCACATTTGCCACAACCAATACAAGCTGCTTTACATGCTTTTCTTGCAACTGCACCTTTGTCTTTATTGATACAAGATACAAATACTCTTCTGCTCTTAGGACCTTTGTTTCTAAGCTCAATAACAGATTTAGGACAAGTTTTTGTACATGCACCACAACCGGTACATTTCTCATCATCCACAACAGGAAGTCCTGTAACAGGATCCATGGACAATGCGCCAAAATTACATACACTTACACAGTCTCCACAACCTACACAACCAAATTTACATCCTGTATCTCCAGAATACAAGGCAGATTTTGCAGCGCAAGTTGCAATACCATCATAAACGTTTGTCTTAGGGCGGTTCTGACAGGTTCCGTTACATCTTACAACGGCAACCATAGGAGCTTTCTCTGCAACCTGGAATCCAAGAGCATCAGCCACTTTTTTCATGGTTGCATTACCACCTACTGGGCAGAACAAGTTATCCAGGTTCTCAGCTTTGGTACAAGCCTCTGCAAAAGCTCTACATCCTGCCTGGCCACAACCGCCACAGTTGGCACCCGGCATGATAGCTTCTACAATGTCAATACGAGGATCTTCTTCTACCTTGAATTTTTGTGCTACAAAATAAAGCACAACAGCCAGCAAGAGGCCCAAAACGCTCAAACTGGCTACGGTAAAGATAATAGTAGTACTCATTTATATATTGTTTTTAGCTATTGTAAACACAAAATCATTTGAAATTCTGTCTCTTAGCAAATAAACCACAAGGTAATATATGCCAACGGCCAGCACAGATGCCAACCCTGCCAGCAACTCACCGAACCCCAAACTATGCAAAGTTAATAAAAAAATCAGAAGAATGAGCAATGGGATTACATAAGATATCCATACAGCCTTAAATCCCATAGACCTTTTCATTGTAACGATAACAGTATCACCTACAGAAAATTCTCCATTATTATAGTATGCAACATCCACAACTTTATCCTTAGTATCCCCTGTAGTGCAAAACCCTTTTGCATGACACGCAGCACACATGGACTTGTTTATAATCTCCACTTTTATGTTGCTCTCAGTAATTTCAATTATAGTACCTTTATGGTCAACTGATTTTTTCTTTTCCATTATTACTTGATTTTGCTCGTTAGCTCACCTTTAAGATTTGTAAATTCCTTTAATCTGCCTCTCACCTTTCCCACTATAATTGGTGATTCAAAAAGAAGAGGCACTTTATTTTCATCGTCCGTAACCCATATGAACATATCATCCTTACCGGTAAATACACTCCCCGCTACAAGCCTTACAGCAAACTTCATTGTTTTGAAAGTGCCCAAGCCCTTTATTTTCTTAACCTCCCTGCCCATAAATATATACCAGAAATTGTATATATCATTATCTATCACAAAAGATATAGGCTGCTTTTCTCCTATGGCAACACTATCAAAATCCACGCATCTTACCTTGTAGAAAAGAGATGGGATATCGTATGTATAGACTGTACCCTTCAACAAGGAATCAACCGGTGTACTATCATACTTTTGAACAATAGACTGTATCTCGTTTGTCTTGTTGTTAAAATGTATAGTATTCTTTATCCTGTACTTCCCCTCTTGGGTATTTCTATAAAAATAATGCGGCTTTATGGGGTCTTCATAAAATTTACTCTCAAAGAACTCCCTTACCCTAAAGATAATGTCATAGAACTTGTAGGTCTTGCCCGTGATTACACTGTGGAACATACCGTCATCATACTTGAGATTGGCAACAGCCTCTCCCACATCTGTATTGATGGCGCCCCATTTATAATTTATCACATAAGTAAGGCTCTCACCGTGAACATAGGGCAAATACCCTTTTTGGCCATATGCCTGCATCCCCCACATAAAAAGGAAAACAAATACCATAACCATATTCACACAACCCTTCCTCATAATTGCAATTTCCTAGAAATCCGGATTTTCCCCAAACTCATCAGCAACCGTATTCATGCTTGAAGCATATTCTACCGGCATATCCAAGGCCGGATCAGAAATATCAACAAACCTAACCTCTGAACTACGGAACTTCATTTGCACGTCACAAACTGAACCGTTACGATGTTTTGCAATAATTATCTCCGTAAGTCCCGCCTGAGTAGGATCCTCGGTCATTCCATAATAATCTGGTCTATGGATAAACATTACAATATCTGCATCCTGTTCAATTGCTCCAGACTCTCTCAAGTCACTCAGCTGCGGTCTTTTGGCACCTCCACGGGTTTCAACCGCACGGCTCAACTGTGATAATGCAATTATAGGAATATTGAGTTCTTTGGCAATTGCCTTCAAAGACCTAGATATAGAAGAAACCTCCTGCTCTCTCATACCTTTCAACTCCGGAGGACCCGTCATAAGCTGCAGGTAGTCTATGATGATAAGTTTTACACCAGCATTGGCTACTAGCCTCCTGGCTTTTGAACGGAACTCATAGATTGAAAGTGATGGTGTATCATCTATGTAAAGAGGAGCCTGTGAAAGCTGATTGAGCTTGCTGTCCAACTGGGCCCACTCATACTCCTCAAGTTTTTTACCGCCCCTTATTTTCTCTGCCGACAAACCTGTCTCGCTAACCATAATACGTTTAACCAACTGCACAGACGACATCTCCAGAGAGAATACCGCTACAGGAACCTTATGCTCAACGGCCATATTTCTGGCCATGGTAAGCACAAATGCTGTTTTACCCATTGCCGGACGGGCTGCAATAATGATAAGGTCAGATGCCTGCCATCCATATGTAACACGGTCAATTCCCGTATATCCGCTAGGTACACCACTCAATCCATCTGTCCTCTCCTGAACAGCTCTCAACTCATCAATAGCCTCATTAAGGATATCCTTTACAGACTGCGTCTCCTTTTTCATATTCTTCTCAGCCAGATTGAAAAGTTTCTGCTGGGTAGAATCCAAAAGATCATCTACTGTAATTGTATCATCATATGATTTTTTCTGCACCTCATAAGAGATTGATATCATCTCTCGCTGTATATACTTCTGCAACAGCACTTTGGTATGAAAATCCAAGTGGGCTGCCGCTCCAATCCTCATACTTAGCTGGCTGAGGTAGTATGGTCCGCCCACAACCTCAAGATCATCTGTTTTTGCCAGCTCTTGAGCTACAGTATAGATATCTATAGGGGCATGCTTTGCCGCCAAGGCAGATATTGCCTTATATATTTTCCTGTTTGCCTCTTTATAAAAACACTCTGGATTGAGCAGGTCCAGAACATCTGCAACAGAGTTGGGCTCCAGAAGCAGTGCTCCCAGTACTGCCTCTTCAATATCTGTAGCTTGAGGTGGTTTCCTCCCACTCTCCAATCCTACAATCTCCAGATTCTTAATCTGGTTTGAGCCTTGCGCCCCCCTATTTCCGTAGCTTTTTGCCATATCTGTAAATATAAAAAACCTCTCACCTAGGTTCGTGCCCAAGGTTGAGAGGTTATCAGTACTATACGTTTAAAGGAACTCCCTTTATTCGTTCTCAAACTCAGGGCTGATAAGAATTCTACCGCAGTACTCGCAAACAATAATCTTTTTGCTCAATGCAATATCCAACTGTCTTTGAGGCGGAATCTTATTGAAACAGCCACCGCATGCATCTCTTTTTACGGTAACCACAGCCATCTTGTTTCTTAGGTTAGAACGCACTTTCTTGTAAGCATTCAACATTCTTGGTTCAATCTGCTCCTGAAGCTCATCAGATTGTTTGAGCAACATCTCCTCCTCTTTCTGAGTCTCCTCAATAATTGTCTCAAGCTCCTTTTTCTTGTTGTCCAAATCAATCTCCCTTCCTTCCAAAGTAGAAGCAGCTGCAGCCAAAATCTCTTTTTTCTCAACTAGCGCTTTGCCTGTATCATTTATCTTCTTCTCTGCAAGCTCAATCTCAAGAGTCTGATACTCAATCTCTTTAGAAAGAGAATCGTACTCTCTGTTATTCTTCACATTATTTCTCTGAGCCTCATATTTCTCAATAAGGGATTTGCTGCTTACAATATCCTGTTTTTTCTGTACAATGAATGCCTCACCGTCCTTTATCTCTTTATCAAGATTTGCAATTCTGGTTCTCAAACCCTCAATTGAATCCTCAAGATCCTGAACCTCCAACGGAAGTTCTCCCCTCAACAGGTAAATCTTGTCAATCTTGGAATCTGTCTGCTGCAATTTGTACAAAAGACGAAGTTTTGTCTCCATGCTCACATCTGAACCCAAATCTTTGGCAATCTGCAAAGAGGTAAAAGTCTCTCCCTCAACAACCGGAGGAACGACTGTACTGTTTTTCTTACTTGTAGCCATTACTTAAGCTTTAATAGTAGTATATTGGATTATTATTTCTTTTACTAATTGAAACTGCAAAGTTAGGAAAATTTTTGGAAACAATATTTGCAAAAACATCAACAATACTGTATTCACTGTAATAATGTCCTATATCCATTACCATAAATCCTTTTTCTGCATAGAAATCATGGTATGTAATATCCCCTGTAACATACACCTGAGCCCCTTTCTCCATTGCATGGGCAATAAAAGACTTTCCGCTTCCCCCACACACTGCCACTTTGTTTATTTTCTCTTCCAAAGGTGCTGAACACCTTACCACACCCACACCAAAAACTTTTTTTACGTTCCCGACAAATTCCTCCACAGAAAGCTCCTCCTTCAAAGCACCTACAATTCCAAAGCCGTCGGGAGTCAGAATCTCCCTTTGTGCAAGACTCAGCTTATCTGCCATTATTGCACTTACTCCTCCTGCTGCTTTATCCATATTTGTGTGGGCTGCATATATTACAATATTGTGTTTCACAGCCTTTATAATTGTTCTCCCCTGCTCACTTTGCGGAGAAATTTTTTTCACTCCACCAAAAATAAGGGGATGGTGGGATATTATAATATTGGCCCCCATTTCAATAGCTTCATCAACTACCGCCTCTGTACAATCCAATGCTATAAGGGCCTTTGAAACCTCCATATTGGGATCTCCAACGGAAAAACCACAATTGTCCCACTTCTCCTGCTCCCAAACCGGAGCAAACTCCTCAATAGGTTTTATAAGGTCACTCGCTCTCATTTCCATTGTCCTCCTTTACATCCAAAGCCGCAGCAATACCCTGTAGTTTCTCTTTAATTGCAGTCAACATGCTTATTACCTCAACCCTCTTATCCTCCCCAGTAATATTATCTTTCATCCTCTTGGCTGCCCCCTCAAGGGTCATACCCCTTTCCTTTACCAGATAGTAAATAACTTTAAAGTTGGCCATATCCTTTGCGGTGAAAAGACGGTTTCCTTTCTTATTCCTTGCAGGCTTAATGAACTCAGGGAACTTGCCGGCCCAAAAGCGCACCAAAGATGCATTTACATCCAGTTCTTGCGAAACCTCACCTATTGTGTAGTAAAGTTTCTCTATCGGTTTTTCTTTATATGGCATAATTGCTGTTTTTTCATTAATCCAATGACTGTCCTGTATTTGCCACAATAACAGCCATATCCTTGAACATCTGCGGTGTAAGGGTTGAAAAATAGTAGTTGACCGGATCCATTACCTCATCATTGTACCAAACCTCATAATGGAGATGCGGTGCAAACGACATACCCGATACTCCTACCCTTCCAATCACTGTCCCCTGCTTTACCTTCTGGCCCTTTCTCACCAAGATATCACCCAGGTGCTTATATTTGGTTATATAACCGTTCTTATGGTTTATCTCTATAGTACTTCCTTCTTTCTTCCCTTTTCTCACAGCCTTTTCTACCACACCGTCTGCAGCTGCAACTACACTGGTTCCTGTTGCAGCAAGAAGATCCATCCCTGAATGCATGGTAACCGTCTTGTAAAACGGATTTACCTTCATCCCTACAGAAGCACCCGACTGCCTTATAGTAAAATCCTTTATTGGAATAATAGACGGTATTGATGTTACTCCATGCGCAAGCACCGACAATGAATCCGTAATACCTTTAATGGACTCCTCCACCCTCTCCATTTGGAGCTCCAACCCGTCAATCCTTTTCTCAGACCCAACTATTATTGCCTCTATCCTTGTGGTATCAATACCATCAAAAATATAATTGTCCCTAACTGACGAAAAGGCAGGAGGCTCAGAATTAAAGATGCTCCTGTATATCTCCTTATCTCTTTGCTGGAGATTCTTAATGGTGTTGTCCAAAACCCCTATCCTCTCTTGCAACTTGCCATACTCCTGTTCCATAAGTTCTGCCTGCAGCGCCAGTTCCTTCTCCTTATCCGTACTTATAAAAACTGCAAAAACAACATAATACGCCAACGCAAGGAACACACTTACAAGGAAATATCTTATTCCTATCCAAAGCCACCACTTAATACCCCTCTTCTCCTTTACAAACTTCAGCTGCTCTTTATCAAATTTATACCTGTTCATCTCTTTATTTAAGAAACGGGCTCCTCTACCCTCTGCCCAACCATAGCCATATACTCCTCCCCTCTGAACTCCTCATTATAATAATTTAACGGATTCACCCGGTTGTTTCTGTAAATTACCTCATAATGCAGATGCACGCCCTTTGATTTTCCAGTATTTCCCATTGTTGCAATAAGAGTGCCTCTGCGCACCTGGTCACCCAACTTAACCTTGAACTCCTGCAAATGGGCATATCTTGTCTTATAACCAAAACCATGGTCAATTACTATCTCCCTTCCATACCCAAAATAACTTTTTCGCACTTCCGAGACCACACCATCACCGGCGGCATAAATTGGTTCCCCTTTCTTTCCCGACAAATCTATCCCCTGATGCATTCTTGTGGTACCGTAAAAAGGATCTTTTCTGAACCCGAACAAACTTGACAATCTTACATTATCCAACGCTACCGGAGGTATTGCCGGAACACACTGTGCCATATCATCTGCTCTCCTTGACAAGATTGAGACCTCATCATATGAACGTGACTGGACAAACGCCTTCTTATAAATTACATCCATTCTCTTTACAGCATCCAGCAAAGTTGTTGAATTGGATACCGCCTCCAGATGAGCGTATCTGTTCACGCCTCCAAATCCTGCATTCCTTACATCTTGTGAAAGCTCCTCCATTCCAAAGATTGGACGGTAAATATTGTTATCCCTTATCTGCAACTCCTCAAGAGCCTGGTTGCTTTGCTCAAACTTTCTTTCCAGAAGCTCATACTTTGAATGCAGTTTAGCATATTTTTGTTTAAGGAAAATAGTTTTAGGTGTCTCTAAACCAAAATATTGGGTATACAGAAAATAGTAGAGGGCAAATGTTGCAATACTGAGCAAAAACAACACAAACCCCTTGGAAAAGCGTTTTCCCAAAGGTATTCTGTGTATCTCATAAGCTAGAGTCTGCTGGTTGAATTGGTATCTTTTCCTTCTTGCCATCAGATAAAAACCCCTATTTTAATGTTTGCAAATATAAAAAATAAAATTAAAAAGATTATTTTTGCACTCTATTAAATGTATGATTATGACTTCAAACCAGATAAGAGAGTGCTTCTTGGAGTTCTTCCGCTCTAAAAATCATACCATAGTTCCATCTGCACCTATGGTTGTCAAGAACGACCCTACACTTATGTTCACAAACGCAGGCATGAACCAGTTCAAGGATTGGTTCCTTGGCAATAGTGAAGTTAAATACAAAAGAGTTGCAGATTCCCAAAAATGTTTGAGAGTGAGTGGCAAGCACAATGACCTTGAGGAAGTAGGACATGACACCTACCATCATACAATGTTTGAGATGCTGGGCAACTGGAGTTTTGGAGACTATTTCAAAACCGAGGCCATTGACTGGGCATGGGAACTTCTTACAGAGGTATACAAACTAGACAAGGACAGACTATATGTAACTGTATTTGAAGGATATGAGCCAGATGGCGTTCCTATGGACCAAGAGGCTAAAGATGCATGGCTTAAACATATCTCAGAAGATAGAATCATCCTTGGAAACAAGAAAGACAACTTTTGGGAAATGGGCGAGACAGGACCTTGCGGACCATGCAGCGAAATACACATAGACCTGAGAAGCGACGAGGAGCGCGCACAGATTCCTGGCCTTGAGCTTGTAAACAAAAGCCATCACCTTGTAATAGAAATATGGAACCTTGTGTTCATGCAGTTCAACAGAAAGGCAAACGGCTCATTGGAGCCGCTCCCTCAAAAACATGTTGACACAGGTATGGGACTTGAGAGGCTTTGCATGGCATTGCAGGCTAAAAAGAGCAACTATGATACTGACGTATTCCAGAACATGATATCTGAAATCTCACGCCTTACAGGTGTTGAGTACAATGCAGAAGGAGACACCGGAGTTGCAATGAGAGTTATCGCAGACCATATTAGGGCAATCAGCTTCTCAATTGCAGACGGACAGCTTCCTTCAAATGTAAAAGCAGGTTATGTTATAAGACGAATCCTTAGAAGAGCCGTAAGATACGCATATACATTCCTTAAGATGGATGAGCCACTTCTTTGCAGACTTGTACCTACTCTTGTTGCCCAAATGGGAGAGGCTTTCCCTGAACTTAAAGCTCAACAGAATATAGTAGAGAAAGTTATCAAAGAGGAGGAAGAGGCATTCTTGAGGACCTTGGATAAAGGCATAAAACTTATGGACAATATCATAAAGAACAATGCCCAGACCAAGACTGTTTCAGGCAAGGATGCGTTTGTACTTTATGACACATTCGGATTCCCTATAGACCTTACAGAACTTATTGCCAAAGAGCACGGCTACTCAGTAGACCTTAAAGAATTTGAGTCAGAGTTGCAGCAGCAAAAAGACAGAAGCCGCAACGCTACAGCTGTAGAAGAGGGTGACTGGGTAGAGGTAAATCCATATGTTGCTACAGAGTTCACCGGATATGACAGCACACAGGAAACCGGTGTAAAATTGCTTAAATACAGAAAAGTAAAGGCAAAGAATAAAGAGAGTGTACAGCTTGTATTTGACAAGAGCCCATTCTATGCAGAGAGTGGCGGACAAGTTGGAGACTCCGGCTTGATGGAGTACAGCAACGGTGAGAAGATTGAGGTTATAAACACAATAAAAGAGAACGGTCTTCCTGTTCATATTGCAACATGCGTACCTTCAGATCCTGCTGCAACATTTACAGCTACAATTGATGTGGCACGCCGCCAGGCCGTTACCAATAACCATACTGCAACCCACTTGTTGCACAAAGCTCTAAGAGAGCTTCTTGGTACACATATTGAGCAGAAAGGATCATCCGTTACCGCTACAGGTTTCAGATTTGTCTTCTCCCACTTTGAGAAAATAGATCCTGCAACTTTGAGAAATGTTGAGAAGCTTGTAAACCAATATATAAGGGAGAACAGACAAAGAACTGAGTTCCGCAACATTCCTATTGAAGAGGCCAAAGCAAAAGGTGCAATGGCACTATTTGGAGAGAAATACGGTGACACCGTGCGTGTTATCCAGTACGGAGACTCAATAGAGCTATGTGGTGGCACACACGTTGAGGCAACAGGAAACATAGGTATTTTCAAAATTATTTCAGAGGGTGCTGTTGCAGCAGGTATCAGAAGAATTGAAGCTGTTACCGGAGCTCAGGCAGAAGAGCTGCTGTATGCTGCTGAGGATATGATTATTCAGCTTAAATCATTCTTTAACAATACCCCTAACCTAACAGGTTCAATAAAGAAACTCATTACTGACAACGAGTCGCTTAAGAAAAACGTTGAGGAGTTTATGAAGGAAAGGGCAGTAATGCTTAAGGATACCCTAATAAAGAATGCACAGCAAATTAACGGTTACCATGTACTTGTCCTTAAAGGCACATTCGCTGCTGAAATTGTAAAGAATGCTGCAGCCCTTGCAAAAGCTGAGTGCAACAATACTGTACTTATTGCAGCTACAGAACATGAAGGCAAACCTACCCTTACCCTCATGTATACAGATGACCTTGTTGCCAAAGGTGCAAATGCAGGCAAAGACATCAGAGAAGCCGCCAAACTTATCAACGGTGGCGGTGGCGGACAGCCATCACTTGCAACTGCTGGCGGCAAGAATACAGAAGGATTGGATGCCGCATTTGACAAATTGATGGAAATAGCCGTAAAATAAGGGAGAGTACTTTGAAAAAATTAGACCAGTTTATACTCAAATCCTTTTTGGGGCCGTTCATAATGACATTCCTCATTGTGTTGTTTGTCCTATTGCTGCAGTTCCTGTGGTTATACATAGATGAACTTGTAGGAAAAGGCTTGAGCTTTGGTGTAATTATGGAATTTCTGGCATGGGGAAGTGCAACATTGTTTCCGTATACATTTCCCCTTGCTACCCTTCTTGCGTCCATTATGACAATGGGCAGCTTTGGAGAAAACAATGAGCTGTTGGCTATGAAAGCCGCTGGCATACCATTACTGAGAATCCTTGCTCCACTGATATGCCTTTCATTGATAATAAGTGTGGGAGCGTTTTTTGCATCAAACAATCTTATCCCCGTAGCCTACAGTAAGATCTATACACTTAGAGATGATATTGGCAAAACAAAAGAGGAGATAAAAATCCCAACCGGCATCTTCTATAATGGAATAGACGGCTATACTTTGAGGGTTGTAGAGACGGATGACAACGGAACCATGCATAATATCATGGTGTACGACCATAGCAAAGGAAAAGGAAACATTAGCCTAACCATTGCAGACTCAGGTCGCATACACACAAGCGCTGATAAAAGCAACCTTAGATTTACCCTCTATAACGGCACCAACTACGAAGAAACCAACGTAACTACCAGAAAAGACAGTTCATACACTCTTCAAAAGGTTAACTTCCAGATGCAGGAGGTGGTAATTCCACTAAAAAATTACGCTTTTAAGAAGTCTGACGGATCCAAATATGCCAACGAGGTAATGACCAAAGGAATCTCACAATTGAAAGTAGATAGAGATTCCCTAGAAATAAGACATGCAATGTCTCTGGACAATCTTTTCCGTCGCACAATATTTACAGATAATCTCTCATACAGCAATCAATTGGACACCAACACCAGAGCGCTGTCGAGATACAAAGGGAACATTACTGTTGACTCTCTGTTCCATTGGGAAAATTTTGAACAGGAGGCACAGGCATACAGAGCTGCTATAGGATCATTGGACCAGCAACTGGAAAATGTCAAATATTTTCCTCAGGAGCTCAATCAGGTAGCATCACCTTTAAGGAAAACAATTCAGGAAACTTTCAGGAAATTCACACTTTCCATTGCCTGTATCATATTCTTCTTCATTGGAGCACCACTTGGAGCAATTATAAGAAAAGGTGGGCTTGGAACACCTGTGGTAATTTCAATGCTTTTCTTTGCTGTATATTGGGTTGTTGACATATCCGGGAAAAAACTTGCAAACGATGGAGAGATAACGCCGTTTATAGGAGCCTTCATCTCTACATTTGCACTGTTTCCTATTGGTGTTTTCCTTACATGGAAATCAACTAAAGACTCAGCACTGTTCAATGCTGATTCATACATCGCATTTTTCAAGCATATATATAACAAATTCATGCGCAATATCCGTAAGTTGCGCAAAAAAGGCAAGGCTGCCTAAAAACTTACATTATGACAAAAAAATCTCCCCGCATAGTATATATGGGAACTCCGGAGTTTGCCGTAGCCCCATTGGAGCAACTTGTAAAAAATGGATACAATGTTGTAGGTGTTGTTACTGTTCCCGACAAACCAAGCGGGAGAGGTCTTAAAATGAATAAAAGTGCAGTAAAGGTATACACAGAAGAGCATCTGCTTCCAAATGGAGTTGAGCTTATGCAACCTGTATCCCTTAAAGAGGAAAATTTCCTTTGCCAACTTAAAGCACTTGAAGCAGACCTTTTTATTGTAGTGGCATTCAGAATGCTACCAGAAGTTGTATGGAGTATGCCAGCCTTGGGGACATTCAACCTGCACGGTTCTCTTCTACCTCTTTACAGAGGAGCTGCACCTATCAACTGGGCTATCATAAAAGGGGAGAAAAAGAGCGGTGTAACCACATTCCTCATTGATCATGAAATTGACACAGGAAATATCCTCATGCAAAGGGAGTGCACTATTGAAGAGAGAGAGACTATTGGCACACTCTATGACAAACTTATGGCAATAGGAGCTGAGCTGGTTGTTGAAACGGTAGATGGCCTTATGGAAGGTACACTAACCCCCAAACCGCAAGAAGGGAAAATAACAGCAGCTCCAAAACTTAACAAGGAATTGGGAAGGATAAAGTGGGACATGACAGACACAGACCAGCCAGGAAGCAGTTGTGCCCAACTTATAGACAGGCTTGTTAGGGGTCTGTCTCCATATCCTGCAGCCACAGCTGCCATTACTAATCAGGAGAAGACATTTGAGTTCAAAATTTTCAGCTGTTCTATTGTTAAAGCTGATACTGATGCTTATAATAATACTCCTGCCGGAACTATTAAAAGTGATGGAAAAACTTATGTGCATGTTGTATGTGCAGATGGTTCTACAATTGCAATAGACGAACTTCAAATGGCCGGAAAGAAAAGAATGTGCATAAAGGATTTTCTTCTTGGTTTCAGAAATATTGACCAGTTTAAATTCTTCTAGGATAATGGGGGAAAGGTTATCAATAGTAATTCTGGCAGACGGCAATTACCCAACTGCCGAATACCCGCTCTCTCTGCTAAAAGAGGCTGATTATCTTATTTGCTGTGACGCCTCTGTCCTTAAACTCAAAGGAGTTGTACCCCATTACATTGTAGGGGACATGGATACCCTTCCCGACAGATATAAAGAAATTTATAAAGACATTATTGTAAAAAGCAGTTGTCAGGAGACAAATGACCAGACCAAAGCCTTCAGTTTTGCTTTGGGCCTTGTTCCTCCTGGAGAAGAGGCTGATATACATATTCTTGGAAACACCGGCGGACGTGAAGACCACACCCTTGGAAATATATCCCTCCTTATGGAATATACTTCACGCACCGGAAAGCTTATTGAGCCGTTCGGGAATATGATGCACAAAGGAATTAATGTTGATATTGTTACAGACTACGGCATATTTACCCCCCACTACAACTCTTTTGAAAAAGAAAGCAGGAAAGGGCAACAGATATCAATTATATCATTTGACAATACTTTGAGAATAAAGTCTGAAGGCTTGGTTTACCCTACAGACAATGCAATATTCCAGTTCTGGTGGAGAGGAACCCTTAACGAGAGTGCAGGCTCCAAATTCTCCCTTGAGTTCAGTCACCCTGCACCGGTAATTCTGTTTACCCTTTATTGATAGCGTGCTATTTGGGAGCTATCCTATATAGGAACACAGCAACAATTGCAAATATGACATTAGGGAGCCATAATGCTATACCCGGAGGCAGAGTTCCGGTGTGCACAAACATCTGGCTGAATCTCAAAAACAGTATATAAGAGAAGCTTAGCGCTATACCAATTCCTATATTCAGACCTATTCCGCCCCTCCTTTTCTGAGAAGAAAGCGATACACCTATTATAGTAAGTATAAAAGCAGAAAAAGGGATTGCAAAACGGGTATGTTTCTCTATAAGTGCAAATTTCACTTTCTGGTCTCCCCTCATCTGTTGGGTTTGTATCATATTGTTCAACTGAAAATAATCCAGCGTCTCAACTGTCTCTTCCCTCATATAGAAATCATCAAGCGTTATTACCAGAGTTGTGTCCATGTTCCTACCGGTAGTTATTTTTTCTGTACTGCCCGTGTATTCCCTCAGATGGTAATTCCTCAGCTTCCAGCTATTGCTGGTTGTGTCCCATTTTGCGGTCTCAGCGCTCAATTTTGATTTGATATTATGCCCATCTACCGTTTCCAGGGTAAATTTATACGCTGTATTGTTATATGTACTGAACGACTCTACATACATGAATGTACCCGGAGAAATCTGATAGTGCAAATTACGGCCTGTACTCTCAAATCTCTTGTCTATGTATTTGTGTTCAAAATCTATTCGCCCTTTATTAGCATGCGGAATTACAAATAAGTTAAGCACCAGACTAAATGCCGCAATGGCAAAGGCTGAGACCAAATACGGGTACATAAGTCTCTTAAAACTGATACCGCCTGCCAGTATTGCTATAATCTCTGAATTTGAAGCCAGTTTTGATGTAAAGAATATTACGGCAATAAACACAAACATGGGGCTGAACATGTTCATGTAATACGGAACAAAATTTGCGTAATAATCAAATACAATCTCTTTAATGGAGGCATTACTGTCAACAAAATTGTCAATCTTCTCTGATATGTCAAAGATGATTACAATACCAATAATAAGAACTATGGCAAAGAAGTATGTGCCAATAAATTTCTTAATAATGTATTTGTCTATTGTTGTTATCTTAAAGTTATACTTCATCCTCCCAAAAATGCACTAAAATCAGATCTTGGTTTCCAGTTTTTTTACAGCCGTATCTTTCCACTGGGCAAAATCTCCGGCCTTTATATGTTTTCTTGCCTGACGCACTACATCAAGATAGAATGCAAGGTTATGTTCACTTGCTATCTGCGCTGCCAACATCTCGCCTGCAACAAACAGATGTCTCAAATAAGCTTTTGTATAGGTTCTGTCAACAAATGAAGTACCATTCTCATCAAGCAGGGAGAAATCTTCAGCCCATTTCTTGTTTCTGATATTGATCATACCCTCCCAGGTAAACAACATGCCATTGCGTCCATTACGGGTTGGCATGACACAGTCAAACATATCTACACCACGCGCAATACCCTCAAGCAGGTTTGCTGGGGTCCCGACACCCATAAGATATCTTGGCTTTTCTTTAGGAAGAATAGGATGAAGCACCTCTATCATCTCATACATCTTCTCTGTAGGCTCTCCTACTGAAAGACCGCCGATTGCATATCCATCTCTGTCCAAAGAGACTGCATGTTCAGCAGACATCCTTCTCAAATCTGGGTAGATGCACCCCTGAATGATAGGAAAGAAGAACTGGTTATAACCATATAGAGGCTCAGTTTCGTCAAATCTCTTTATACATCTTTCCAACCACCTTTGGGTGAGCTTTAATGAATTGAGCGCATATGCGTGTGTTGCATCACCGGGCGTACACTCATCCAAAGCCATAATAATGTCTGCACCAATCATTCGCTGGGTATCAACATTGTTTTCTGGAGTAAAAGTGTGCTTTGAGCCATCTATATGAGAACGGAAAGTGCATCCCTCCTCTGTAAGTTTCCTATTTGCGGCCAATGAGAATACCTGGAATCCACCACTGTCTGTAAGCATTGGCTTATCCCATGATATGAACTTGTGCAAACCACCTGCCTTGTTTATGATATCCAAACCAGGACGCAAGTACAAGTGATACGTATTACCCAAAATTATCTGGGCATTAATATCCTCCCGCAAATCTCTGTGATAAACACCCTTTACTGATCCCACTGTTCCAACAGGCATAAAAATAGGTGTCTCTATTACACCGTGATCTGTATAAAGCAACCCACATCTGGCTGCCGTCTGTGGATCTCTTGCTATTGTCTCAAAATTCATATCTAAATCTCCTGAAAAGGCAAAAGTAATAAAAATAACTTAAATTTATTATCTTTGAGGTAAACCAACAAAACCATGAAAAGGATTAGACTGGATATAGGAGCCCTTACCGCATCACCCAATGACGGGGGGAACTTCATGTTTTTTTTATATAGAGAAGGAATGGACAAATGCCTACCAGTAAAGCTTACTCCTCCCGACATGCATGCAGTTCTTGCCAATTTCAACACTCCGGCCCCGGCGGGAGGGACTGTTCATAATCTGATGCATGCAACACTTCAGGAGTTCAGAATTGAGTTGCTGGAGGTTACCGTAATAAGAGATGGGCAGGACAAGGAGTTTGCCACCCAACTCCTTTTCTTTGACGGAGAGAGGGAAGTTACCCGTAATGCCGGATTTATAGATGGTGTTATTCTGGCAAAGACATTTGCGTGCCCTATCTATATAGAGGAGGACACTATGGAAAAATATGCCTCTACAATTGATATTGTTTCAGAGAAAATTGTTTCAAAAGAGATACATCTTCAGAAACTAAAAGAGGAACTTGCCAATGCAATAGCCGCTGAGGACTATGAGAAGGCAGCCAAAATAAACAAACTTATAGAAGAACTTGACAATAATACCAAATAGTAATGAATTCTAATCCCTACACTCAATTGCTCCAGGGTGGTGATATATCATTTTACTTTCCATCTATCTTAAAAGGGTTGGTTGGTATGGCTGTAATTATCTTTGTCTGCTGGATATTCAGCTCAGACAGGAAAAATGTCAACTGGGGAACAGTTGGTAAAGCTCTGCTGCTGCAAATGGTCATTGCAGTATCTGTTCTGGCAATTCCTGCAGTTCAAACAATCTTTGAGACCCTGGGCAGCGCTTTTATTGCTGTACTCAACTGGACAAAAGCCGGATCAAACTTTCTCTTTGGCAGCCTTATGGATATGTCAAAGTTTGGATATGTCTTTGCACTGCAGATTCTCCCAACAATAATATTTTTCTCTGCCCTGATGAGTCTTTTTTTCTACCTTGGCATTATGCAGAAAGTTGTTTGGGTTATGGGCTGGCTCCTTACCAAGTTTATGAAACTGTCGGGAGCAGAGGCGCTTACTTGTGCAGGAAATGTATTCCTTGGGCAGTCTGAGGCGCCGCTTCTGGCTAAGGCATATATCCCAAACATGACAAAAAGTGAGCTGATGGTAATCATGACATCTGGCATGGCTACAATGTCGGGAGGAGTATTGGCCGCTTATATTGGGATGCTTGGACAGGGAGATCCCTCTCTGGAACTGGAGTTTGCCAAACATCTCCTTTCTGCCTCCGTAATGGCCGCTCCAGGTGCAATTGCCCTTTCTAAGATTCTGGTTCCGCAAACTGAGGAAATTGACAATACTGTTAATGTATCCAAAGAGAAGATTGGCAAGAATATTCTGGATGCCATTTCAAATGGTACTGCAGACGGACTTAAGATGGCGGCCAACATTGCAGCATTGTTATTGGTTTTCTACGCCCTTATAGCGGGAGCAAATGAGATTTTGGGTTTGTTAAAATTACCTGCACTGGAGAAAATCCTGGCTTTTGTTTTCTCCCCTGTAATATGGTTTACAGGGGTACCAAGTGAGGATATAGGACTTGTGGGCAGACTACTTGGAGAAAAACTTATCCTTACGGAATTTGTAGGTTATCAGAGTATGGCCCAAATGATTGGAAGTGGGGCTTTCCAATCCCCCAAATCAGTAATTATGGCATCATATGTATTGTGCGGTTTTGCAAACTTTGCATCTGTAGGAATAGTTATTGGAGCTGTCGGGAGTATTGCTCCAAATAAAAAGCATATCCTTTCCCAGTACGGACTCAAGGCTTTACTCGGTTCTGCATTGGTTGCCCTTATGTCTGCTGCAATGATAGGAATGTTTTTGTAAAATTATGAATATACAAAACAAAAATGGGAGATCTTTACAGACCTCCCATTTTATGTATATTAATATTTTAATACTCTCCTCTTTCCACTTTTTTGCGGCAAGCTTCCAACATGTCATCCACCATCTGGCTCAAACCCCATTTAGGATTCCAGCCCCACTCTTCTCTTGCACATGAATCATCCATACAGTCAGGCCATGAAGCGGAAATTTGAGCTTTAACAGGATCTACATTGTAATCCCATGTAAATGACGGAACTCGCTTCTTAATCTCAGCAAATAGCTGTTCTGGTGTAAAGCTCATTGATGTAATGTTAAAGCTGTTTCTGTGAACAAGTTTACTTGGATCTGCCTCCATAAGTTGGGTAACAGCCTCCAATGCATCAGGCATATAAAGCATATCCATATAAGTATCTGCAGGGACTTCACAAGTATATTTGCCTCGTTTGGCAACTTCATAGAATACCTCTACCGCATAATCTGTTGTTCCTCCGCCTGGAAGCGCTCCGTTAGAAATTATACCAGGAAAACGCACACTGCGGGCATCAACACCAAATCTTGAATGATAATAGTCACTCAACAACTCACCTGTAACCTTACATACGCCATAAATGGTATTAGGTCTCATAACTGTATCCTGAGGTGTCATATGGTGAGGAGTATTCTCTCCAAAAGCTCCAATTGAACTTGGTGTAAATACAGAACATTTATACTCCAAAGCCAGATTCAGTGAGTTAAGTAATGCTCCCATATTAAGGTTCCATGCCAACTGAGGGTTTTTCTCTCCTGTTGCAGAAAGAAGGGCAACAAGATTGAAAATGGCATCCACTTTTTCATTTTTAACCAATTTTGCATATGCCTCCATATCCAAAGCATTAAGGGTTGTTGCTCTGGAGAATTTGCTCAGTCTCTCTACAATCTCAGGTTTAAGATCTGCGGCAATTACATTGTCATGACCATAATATTTCTGCAGATGTGGAACTAGCTCTGTTCCAATTTGTCCACCTGCTCCTACTACCAAAATTCTGTTCATTATGTATAGATCTAAAGTTTCTAGCTATTTGCTTTACAAATGTAATAATTTTATATTATTAAAAACTTTATTTTTGCATTATGTTACAACAGGGAGCAGAAATATATAATCTTGTTAAATGCCTTGCTGCAAAATATGGTTTTGCAGATTTTGGGTGTGCCAAAGCAGAGGAAGTTTCTGCTTTTGTAAAAACATCCTACCTGCATGCCCGGCAGAAGGGATATTTTGCCTCAATGCAATACCTTAACAACAATATAGAGAAGAGGTTCAACCCACAGTTTCTGGTAGAAGGAGCCCAATCTGTAATGGTATTTCTTGTGCCGTATTCTATTTTAGATAATATTTCTATACCTAAAGGTGTTGCCCAATATGCTCTTGGTAAGGACTACCATACTGTAATTAAGGAGAGATTATATGCTATAATGGGGGTTCTTAAAGAGAAGTATCCCCATTTTCAAGGGAGGGCTTTTACAGATTCCGCTCCTGTAATGGAGAGGGAATGGGGTGTAAAGGCTGGACTGGGATTTATCGGGAAGAACAATTTCCTTATCAGCAAAAAATGCGGAATAAAGAATTTCATTGCCACAATAATATGCAATCTTGAGATTGCCACTACAGATGAGATTGAGCCGGGGAAAAGAGAGACCACTACCGGGCAATGTGGAGAGTGCAGAAAATGCCTTGAAAACTGTCCTACAAAGGCTCTTAAAAGTGAATATGAGATGGATTGCAGGCTTTGCATCTCATATCACACAATAGAAAACAAACTGATTGCAGATAGCGCGGCTCAAGGTACTCTTCCTCCTTTTGGTGAGCAGTATTTTGGGTGCGACAACTGCTTGGACGCATGTCCATGGAACAGCAGGAATTTGCCTGGCTGGGTAGAATTCCACACGAATGCAGTATTATTGGGTAAAGCTACCGGGCAATGGTGGAAAGATCTTACCAAAGAAGAATTCAACAATATTTTTAAAGAATCTCCTCTTGCCAGAGCTGGCCTGGAGAATATTCAAACCGCCCTGGCATGGGGCGCAAAAGGTAAAAAGAATGGCTAATTTCAATTTCACTACAAAAGTTGTATTAAAAGAAGGAACAGGAAAACTAAATTACAGCAGCAAGATAATGATGCTTGGCTCCTGCTTTACCACAGAAATAGGTAAGATTATGCAGGATTACAGGTTTGATGTAATGGTAAATCCTTTTGGCGTTCTATACAATCCCTGTTCCATTGCATCTTCTGTAGAAAGGATGATTAAATGCACTGAATTTGGAAACGATGATGTTATACAGACTAATCCAACAGATTCTTCAGCCGTAAAAAAATATGCCAGCTTTTATCACCACAGCTCTTTTGCCAGATCAAGTGCAGAAGAATTCCTACATAATGCCAATGAACAGTTGCGCAAAGCATCTATTTTTTTACAAGAGGCGGATACAGTAATAATTACCCTTGGAACCTCTTGGATATACACAAATATAAACTCAGGGAAAGTGGTATCAAATTGCCACAAAAGGTTGGCAAGTGAATTTGAGCGCAGCATCCTTTCTGTAGAAGCTTGTACTAATACATTAAGAGGTATAGCCAATCTTATTCCCGACAAAAATATCATTTTTACTGTAAGTCCTATAAGACACCTCAAAGACGGTGCACACGGAAATCAGATAAGCAAGGGAACTCTTCTATTGGCCATTGAAAAAGTAATCTCATTATACACAAACTGCACATACTTCCCATCATATGAAATTATGATGGATGAACTGCGTGATTACAGATTTTACGCAGAGGACATGTTACACCCTTCGGCGTTAGCAGTAAAATATATCTTTGAGAAATTTAGAGAATCCATCATTTCACCCCTAGCAATTAAACAAATGGAGCAAAATATGCGTTTAACTAAAGCAGAGAATCACATACAAAAATAGATTCACATTTAGTTAAACAAAAATTTGTACCATGAAGAAATATGAATGCACAGCCTGTGGCTGGGTATATGACCCCGCTTTAGGCGACCCCGATGGGGGAATCCCTCCAGGTACACCCTTTGAGGAGTTAGGTTCAACTTGGATATGTCCGGGTTGCGGTTTTGGGGTGGAATATTTTAAGGAAATAGGAGAGTAGAATTTGGCAGAGAGGTAGCCATATACAAAAAAAGACCTCCAGAATCTCTTCTGAAGGTCTCTCAAGGTTGGCGGCTACCTACTCTCCCACTTGGTATAGCAGTACCATCGGCGCTAACGGGCTTAACTTCTCTGTTCGGTATGGGTAGAGGTGGATCCCCGTCGCTATTACCACCATT
>JAZTYE010000025.1:0-4242 GCA_045636765.1 Candidatus Egerieisoma sp. | reverse complement strand
CCCATAAGTTTAAGTACTGTAGGGGCAATGTCTGCAAGGATACCGTTCTTAACCTCTTTAACATCATTGTCCACAACAATAAACGGTACAGGGTTAAGTGAGTGTGCAGTGTTAGGTGAGCCGTCTGCATTTACAGCGTTGTCTGCGTTGCCGTGGTCTGCTGTGATAAGTACAGTATAACCGTTTGCTACCGCTGAATCAACAACCTCTTTTACAAGGCCGTCAATTGTGGTAACTGCTTTGGTGATTGCCTCATAAACACCTGTGTGGCCTACCATATCACCGTTTGCAAAGTTAAGGATTACAAGATCCTCTATCTTGGTATTAAGAACCTTAATAAGCTCAGATGCAACCTCAGGGCCACTCATCTCCGGTTTAAGGTCGTATGTTGCAACTTTTGGCGAGTTTACAAGAACACGGTCCTCGTTCTCAAATGCAGCCTCACGTCCGCCTGAGAAGAAGAATGTCACGTGCGCGTATTTCTCTGTCTCCGCAATTCTAAGCTGGTTTTTGCCGGCTGCAGCAACAACCTCACCAAGGGTCTGCTGTACGTTCTCTTTGTCAAACAGGATGTGAAGGCCTGTAAATTTATCGTCGTAAGGTGTTAGACAGCAGTAGTATAAAGGCATTGTCTTCATACCCATATCTGCCATATCCTCCTGGGTAAGTACACTGGTAATCTCACGTGCACGGTCATTACGGAAGTTGAAGAATACAACTGCATCGTCAGCCGCAATTGTAGCGGTTCCCTCAACTTTAATAGGTTTGATAAACTCATCAGTTACACCGGCTGCGTAAGAAGCCTCAACAGCTGCAGCTGGATTTGCAACAACCTCACCTTCTCCGTTTACAAGAAGATCATATGCAACTTTAACACGGTCCCATCTCTTGTCACGGTCCATAGCGTAGAAACGGCCAATTACAGAAGCAATCTTGCCTGTAGATTTAGCCATATGGGCCTCAAGCTGCTCAATGAAGCCTTTACCGCTTTTAGGGTCTGTATCACGGCCATCCATAAAGCAGTGTACATACACTTTCTCCAAACCGTACTCTTTGGCTACATCCAAGAATGCAAAAAGCTGCTCAATTGAGCTGTGTACTCCACCATTTGAAAGCAAGCCCATAAAGTGAAGAGCTTTGCCGCTCTCTTTAGCATAATCATAAACAGCCTTTACCTCTTTGTTCTCCAACAAAGTCTTGTTCTGGCAAGCTTTATTGATTTTCACAAGGTCCTGGTACACTACACGTCCTGCACCAATGTTAAGGTGACCTACCTCAGAATTACCCATCTGTCCCTCAGGAAGACCAACATCCTCACCACTTGCAGAAAGCTGTGAAGTAGGGTATTTTGCCATTAGGGCGTCAATGTTAGGCTGGCCTGCAGTATAGATTGCATTTGTAGAGTCATTCTTTCCAATGCCCCAGCCATCCAGAATCATTAAAAGTACTTTTTTGTTCATTTTATTTTGTAGTTTTGTTATTCATTTATGTAGTCTGTACTGCAAAATTACAGCCAAACGGCGGCAAAGTTAATCATTATGAGAGAAAAAAGAAAGAAGGGCACTGGCAGCGCCAAAAAGAATTTCACACAAAAGCATCAGAGAAGGAGCACTAACCGCAAAATCCATGAAATGGTAGAGGGTACTGTACAAATGTCCCGTGAGGGCTTTGGTTTCATTATTGTTCCCGATAGGGAAGATGATATATATGTACCGCAGAAATATATGCTCCACGCCCTTAACGGAGATCTTGTAAGGGTTGCCGTTACCCGCAAGAAGGATGCAAAGCACCGCGCTGAAGGAGAGGTTGTTGCCATTTTGGAAAGGAGCAAGAAACCATTTATAGGGATACTGCAGATTCTTGGGCAGCAGGGTTGGGTTATTGTGGAGAACCGCTATATGCCGTATGACATTCAGGTGCCGCTGGATGGGATTGATGAGGATGCCCAATGGATGAAAGTTGCCGTATTGGTTACAGAGTGGCCTATGCACAGCCAGGCCCCAATTGGAAAGATCATAGATGTGCTTGGAGAGCCGGGTGAGAATGATACTGAGATGCACGCCATCCTGGCGGAGTTTGGCCTGCCGTACAGATTTGACCCAACCATTGAGGAGGCAGCTGCAAAGATTCCGGTAAAAATAGAGGAAAAGGAGATAAAACGCCGCAAGGACATGAGGGATGTGCTTACCTTTACCATAGACCCTGCGGATGCCAAGGATTTTGATGATGCAATCTCTTTCCAGGAACTTCCTGGGGGCAATTATGAGATAGGTGTGCATATTGCAGATGTTACCCACTACGTGCGCCCTCATGATGCTATAGATAAAGAGGCATACGAGAGGGGTACCTCTGTATATCTTGTAGACAGGACCGTTCCCATGCTGCCCGAGGCCCTTTCAAACAACTTGTGTTCATTGAGGCCAAACGAGGAGAAACTTACCTACTCCGCAATATTTGAGATGACAGCAGAGGGTAAAGTTGTAAAAAGATGGTTTGGCAGAACTGTAATAAACTCAGACCGCAGATACTCTTATGAGCAGGCCCAGGAGATAATTGAGACCGGTGGAGATTATACTCTCAAGTATTTGGGAGAAATGGCCAGTGGAATGGAGACAAAAAGTATAAAAGTATCTTCCCGAAAGCGTAAAGGTGAATCCTACTCAGACAAAGAGGTTGCCGATGCAATCCTTACCCTGCACGGCATAGCCGGAAAACTGAGGGACCAGAGGTTCCAGAGCGGATCTATAAGCTTTGAGCGCCCGGAGATGAAAGTAATAGTTGATGGGGCAGGCAAGCCGGTAGATGTGGTACAAAAAATAAGCAAGGATGCCAACTGGCTTATTGAGGAGTTCATGCTCCTTGCCAACAAGGAGGTTGCAACCTGTGTAACAAAAGGACTGAAGCTTAAGGAGCCTACATTTGTATACCGTATCCATGACCAACCTGATTTTGAGAAACTCAAGAACCTTAAGGATTTTGTAAAGCACTTTGGATACCAGATGGGTTCCGTTGAGAACGGGAAGGATGTGGCACGTGAGCTTAACGGCCTGTTGGAGAAGGCCAAAGGGAAGCCGGAGTGCGGAGCAATTGAAATTATGGCCTTGCGCACAATGGCCCGTGCTAAATACTCTACAGACAATGTGGGACACTACGGACTTGGATTTGACTACTACACACACTTTACATCTCCTATACGCCGTTACCCTGATATGATGGTGCACCGTTTGCTTACCCATTACCTTGAGAAAGGCAAAAATGAAGACAAAGGGCGTTGGGAGGATCTTTGCAAACACTCATCCATGCGTGAGCAGCTGGCAACGGAAGCAGAGCGCAGCAGTATAAAATACAAGCTTGCAGAGTTCATGCAGGAGAGAGTGGGCCAGGAATTTGAAGGCTCAGTTTCCGGCATAACAGAGTGGGGAATGTATGTGGAGATTGAACCAAGCAAAGTTGAGGGAATGGTAATGTTGAGAGAGATTAAAGAGGACTTCTTCATTTATGACGAGAAGAACTATTGCCTCATTGGAAAAGCAACCCGCAAGAAATTTACCCTTGGAGACAAAGTGCGCATTAAAGTTTCCAAAACCAACCTCGAGCAAAAACTCATAGACTATACCCTCATCTGGGATCCGGAATGGAACAAAAAATCATCCAGAAAAGGGATAGCAAGAAAAAATAGAGATTTTTAAGAATTTAAAACAAAAAAGGAGGCACCCCCGCAAGGAGATGCCTCTTTTTCATATGGTAAGGGATACCTTATTTGTTCAATTTTTTAGCCTCAGCTTTCTGGCTGAATCTGTACATCAATGGAGTTGCAACGAACATTGAAGAGTAAGTACCAACTAAGATACCTACGATAATTGCCACTGCAAAACCTCTGATAACCTCACCGCCGAACAATGCAATTGCCAACATAACCACCAAAGTAGTAGCTGAAGTGTTGATTGTTCTAACCAAAGTGCTGTTCAAGGCAGAATTGATGTTCTCGCCCAAATCGCGTTTTGGATATAGGGTTCTGTTCTCGCGGATACGGTCAAAGATAACCACTGTATCGTTGATAGAATAACCAATAATGGTAAGAACCGCTGCAATGAATGTCTGGTCAACGTCCAAGCTGAATGGAAGGATACCTGAGAAGATTGAGAAGAATCCAATTACAATGATTGTATTGTGAGCAAGACCAATTACAGAACCTGCACCCCAAGTCCAGTAGCTGAAACGTGCAGCAATGTAAAGGAAGAT
>JAZTYE010000024.1:0-6965 GCA_045636765.1 Candidatus Egerieisoma sp. | reverse complement strand
TACATATTCATCTTTGTACGCACCTATATACAATGCAGACGGAAAACTTGTGGCAATAGCCAATATCCCTTATTTTGCAAAGGAATCTGAACTTACAGAAAATGTATCATCAATCCTGGCAGCAATTATAAACATCTATATTCTGCTGCTGCTTGCTGCAATATTTGGAGGTACCGCACTGGCAAAACAGCTCTCAAAACCTTTGGCGGAGATTGGACGCAAGATGAAGCTTATAGATGTTTCAAAGAAGACAGAACATATCAACTACAAGAACAATGATGAGTTGGGAGAACTTGTAGGGGCATACAACAAAATGGTAGATGACCTGCAGGAAAGTACCCAACGCCTTGCCCAAACTGAGAGGGAACAGGCCTGGAGTGAAATGGCCAGACAAATTGCTCATGAAATTAAAAATCCATTAACCCCAATGCGTTTGAGCATACAGCACCTTATACGTATGAAACAACGTGGTGTAGAGGGCTGGGAAGACAAATTTGAAGATGTTGCAAACTCTATCCTGGAACAGATAGATATCCTCTCCGATACTGCATCGGAGTTCTCAAGTTTTGCCAAATTCTACTATGAAGAGACAACCAATGTAGACCTTGCAGAACTAATAAATGACCAGAGGGTATTCTTTGACACAAGAGACAACATTCGCATCTCATACGACTATTGTCACAGAGAGTGCTATGTACATGTGCGTAAAGGACAGATAATAAGAGTGCTTGTAAACTTGGTTTCCAACGCAATACAGGCTGTGGAGGATAAGGGTGGATATATCCGTATAACCCTAAAAGAGGCAGATTCCTCATATATTGTCTCAATAGATGACAATGGCCCGGGTGTAAAAGAAGAAGACACAAACAAGCTATTTAAGCCAAATTTCACAACCAAGAGCAGTGGAACAGGTCTTGGCCTTGCCATCTGCCGCAACATCATAGAGCAGAGTGGTGGTAAAATCTCCTACAGACACTCAGATCTTGGAGGTGCCTGCTTCTCATTCAGCCTGCCAAAATATGAATGAAACACAACACTCCTAGGATAGATTTTTGTAAATCACAAACTTATAGTATATTTGCACCGCTTTTTACGAGAATACAATAATTTAAGAAAGAATATATGGCAACTACTGCAGATTTTAAGAACGGCTTGTTCTTCAACTACAATGGCAAACCTTGTCAGTTGATTTATTTCCAACACGTAAAACCAGGCAAAGGTCCTGCTTTTGTAAAAACCAAATTCAGAAACCTTGAGAACGGTAAAATCCTTGAGAACACTTTCAGTGCAGGTGAGAAAATTGAGATCATCACTGTAGAGAGAAGACCTTACCAGTTCCTTTACAAAGATGAGACAGGATACAACTTCATGCACAATGAGACATTTGAGCAGATTCATCTTGAGGAGGATTTCGTAGATAACGCAGACCTAATGAAAGAGGGTCAGTATGTAGAGATGATGTTCCTTGCAGACGAGGAGAGATGCCTTACCTGCGAGCTTCCTCAGTTCGTAGAGCTTGAGGTAACCTACACTGAGCCTGCTGTTAAAGGTGACACTGCATCTACAAACGCACAGAAAGAGTGTACTCTAGAGACAGGTGCAAGAATCATGGTTCCTCTATTCATCAACCAGGGTGAGAAAATCCGCGTAAAAGTTGAGGACAGAAGCTACGGTGAGCGCGTTAGATAATTTGTAAAAAATTATTTATAACTTTATAGCCGTTTCCGCAAGGGAACGGCTATTTTTGTAAACAAGATCAAATACACTATACCATGAAAAAACTATTTGCACTATTTCTATTGGCATTTGCCGCTTTCTCCTGCCAAGTGCCACAAATTACAGAAGAAACAATTGACAAGGCCATTGCAGATGGAAACTTTACCTCTGCAGAGCAGATGATCAAACTAAAAATAGCAACAGAAGAGCTTACTCCGGGTGAAGTTTGGGACCTGGAGGCAAAAATCCAGACAATGCACCGCATCAAACAGGACTTCTCAAAAGATGACTCAACTGTACTTGCATACATCAAAAACATAATCCCAGATGTAACACCAGAGCAGATTGCCCACTGGGAAAGCACCGGCGCCCTTGAGTGCCTGATGATAGACGGAGTAAAAAAATACTTCAGAAACGCCCCAAGAAACCTCTTCAGAATAGACAAAGAGGCACAGGCATGCTGGGATGTAAAAGGAAGACAATCAGACGAGCTTGACATATTCCTTGCAGACTACATACCATCAGTAGTTAAAAAGACCTCAAAAAAAGATATTGAGAATGTAGGAAAACCTAAAAAATTCAAAATCAGCTACTCAATAACAGTAAAACCCGACGAGGTACCTGCAGGTGAAATGATAAGAGTATGGTTGCCATACCCAAGAGAGACCAAACGCAGCACAGACGTAAAACTCCTCTCAACCACCCACAGCAACTATATCATTTCTCCCGACGAGTATGAGCACAAAAGCATCTACATGGAAGCTGTAGCAGTAAAAGGCACTCCAATGGAATTTGGATATGAACTTGAGCTTAAAGTTGCAGACCACTGGTTCAATTTTGGTCCTGAGGATGTAAAACCTTACAACACAGAATCTGAGCTTTACAAAAAATACACAGCAGAGCGCAAAACACACGTAATCTTCACACCGGAGATAAAGAAACTTACAGACTCCCTTGTAGCAGGAGAAACTAACCCGTACATCAAAGCAAGAAAAATATTTGACCATATCTCAAAAACTTACCCTTGGGCAAGCGCAAGAGAGTACGCAACATTGGACAACATACCTGCATACGTACTTAAAAACAACCACGGAGACTGCGGTCAGGTTGGCTTGACCTTCATTACCATGGCACGCTACGCAGGAATCCCTGCAAAATGGCAGAGCGGCTGGATGCTTCACCCTGGCGACATAAACCTTCATGATTGGGCTGAGGCTTACTTTGAGGGTATTGGCTGGGTACCTGTAGATGTATCATTCGGTCTTGTACCTAATGAAAACGATGACGTTTACCACTTCTACATGGGTGGAATTGACGCTTACAGATACTACGTGAACGAAGACTACTCAGGCAACTTCTTCCCTGCAAAAACCCACTTGCGCAGCGAGACAGTTGACTTCCAGCGCGGTGAGGTAGAATGGAAAGGCGAGAACCTTTACTTTGGACGCTGGAGTTACAATATGGATGTAGAATACCTGTAAAAGGTCCTACATAACAACCCTAACCGCTACCCTCCCCTATGGAAGGTAGCGGTTTTCTATTTCCCTCAAACTCTTGCAATTTCACCAAATACTGCTTAAATTTGCGTAGCTCCAGTCAGTCCATAAAGGGCGGCGGGGGTAACATAAATATGAGACGTTTTTTGCGTTAATCTCTACAATTCGAATCTAGCAAATTCTCAAGGGATGAGATTGTGGCAACAAAAGCGTCTGCGTTGTGTGATTTATTATCATTCACGTGCTTTTGCGTATACATTGGACTCTTCCAATTATGCACAAAATGCAGTGTGGTTTGTTTATATATCACTCAGGCGTGGGCTGACTGGCGTTGCTTATTCTTTCCCTAAGGCAATGCTAGAGCCCGAATTGTAGAATAAGCAAAACAGATTCCCACGTCTTTTTTGTTTACACTACCGCTGAACCGGGAGTCTTTCAGCACAACGCGCACAATGCACATTGGAGAGCAAATAAAAAAGACCCTGGAAGAGCAAGGCAAAACCGTAGTATGGTTTGCCTCGGAACTCTCATGCCACAGGACCAATGTGTACAAAATCTTCTCAAAACGCTCCATAGACACCCACGAACTTGAGCGCATCTGCAAAATACTCAACACCGACTTCTTTGCCCTCTACTCCCAGCAAATGGACAACACCCCCAAAGTGTAGCCATTATCTCTACATGTAGCCACAACCGCTACACTCTTCCTCCAAAATACTCTTCCCCCATAGGTAACTTTGCTCATCAAGCAAAAAACAACATAAAAAATCAAAAACTATGGAAGAGAGAAAAGTTTATGAATCTCCTCAAGTAGAACTCATTGAGGTAGATGTAGAGCAAGGATTTGCAACAAGCAACACATCTGACACTGAACCATATACTCCTGTTGGATGGTAGTAGACTAAGAAATTGGACAATAACTTAAATTGGCTATTATGAAAAAAATATTTGCAATAATTGCTCTTTTTGCACTAGTATTTACCAGCTGTCAAAAAGATGAAACAATGTTTATAGGTTCAGGACTGGATACTATAACCGCAACAATAGAATCAACAAATGGTACAAAAGCAACATTGGACGGAAGCTATAATGTTGTATGGTCTGAGGATGATGAGATTTCCGTATTTGTTGAAGTAGGAGAATCTGTTTACAATGTTCTATACACATTATCATCTGTAAACAGTAACGGAACAGGCGTATTTACCAAAACATCTAACCATGATATATCAGGTGGTACAATTAAAGCCGCTTTCTACCCATATACGGAGGATGCTAGATATGAGAACGGCACCATTACAGGTGTATATACTGTTGTTCAGGGAACTTATTCCACTACTCCTACAGCTGCCAGAATGGCTGCAAAAGTAGAAAGTGGAACCAATATATCATTCAAAAACATCGGAGCAATTGTAAAAGTAACCACTCCAAATATTCCTACAACATATTCAGCTGTTCAGCTTTATTCTGCAACAAGCTATTTGTCAGGAGATTGCTCAGTAAGTTTTGAAGATGACGGGACACCCGTAGCTACTCCAGCTGCTACAGATTCTCGGAAGTTTGTTACATTTATTGGAATCGACACTCAAGAAGCACAGGCAGGTGAAACACAGTCGTTTTACTTCCCTATTTTTGCAGGTAATTATTCAGATTTAACTGTTGTAGCAAAAGGAGGTCAATCATTCGATCAGGAGCTTGTACTTATTGCACCTAAATCATTGACTGCTGAAAGAAGCAAATTATACTATACTTCAGCATCTGTCAAGACAGTAACAACTGGAGTAGTGACCTTATCGAAAGTTCAAGGTAGTGAAGAACAGAACATAGAGGTTGCTACAGAAGATGATCAAATTAGCGTGGCTACAGAAGGCAGTGAGCCGGTATCTGGAAAAGTAAACATCTCAATCAACAGCAATGAGGAAAAGGAATTAACTATAACATTACCCGACGCAACAGTACTGTTAAGCGGTAAAACTACATATAGCTCAATTACAGCATCAACTGCGGAGAATACATTAATCCTTGGCAACGGTGTAACTGTTGAAAAAGTTATAGTAAACAAGGGTAATGTTCAGGTAAATAAAGGAGCCGTCCTTAATAATATTGAGCTTGGCACAGATGTAACCAGTGCTACTATCATTGATAACGGAGGAGACATTAACATCAATCAACTTCCTGAGGGTATTAAGAAAATGTCTGCAGCTGAGTTTGCTTTAATAAATGCCATTTCAAAAGCATCAGATAATCAAACCATTACTCTTAGCTCAAATATTCTTCTGACTAATGCTCTTACTATCACCAAAGACGTAACTATTGATTTGAATGGTTATACAATTGAGAACAAATCTGCAAACAATACAACTTTATTGGGTAATGTTGCTGATGAGTGTATTGTATTCTACGTAGACGGAGCAAACGCCAAACTTACACTAAATGCAACTAATGGAGGTAAAGTAAAAGCAACTGGAAACGGTACAACTTCATTCTACAATACCGCTCTTTGGGTAACAAATGGCGCTGAGGCTACTATTAACGGTGGTGAATATACAAATACTGCTGACCCTGAAGGCGACGGTTGCGATTTGATTTACGGACGTGATGGTGGCAAAATTTATGTGAACGGTGGCACATTCACTCCAGGTGCAATACGCCAAACTCTAGGTGCTAATATCGGTGGTATTTGGGCTGCTCTGAACTGTAAGGATTCTAAAGGCTCCAAAATTACAGTATCAGGTGGTAAGTTCTATAAATTTGGCGCTCTACAAGCAGAAAATGTTGGTAAAGGAGAGGTAATTCTTCTTGATGCAAATTCTTATTGGTCTGCAGAAGACAGTGATGGATACTATACTGTATCTGACAAAATTGAGACTGAGGAGGCATTAAGATTGGCAATATCAAACACAACAAATGTAAGATTGGGCGGAAATATTCTTCTAACTAATGCTCTTACTATCACCAAAGACGTAACAATTGATTTGAACGGTTATACAATCGAGAACAAATCTGCAAACAATACAACTTTATTGGGTAATGTTGCTGATGAGTGTATTGTATTCTACGTAGACGGAGCAAATGCCAAACTTACAATAAATGCAACAAATGGAGGTAAGGTAATAGCAACAGGAAACGGTACAACATCATTTTACAATACCGCTCTTTGGGTAACAAATGGCGCTGAGGCTACTATTAACGGTGGTGAATATACAAATACTGCTGACCCTGAAGGCGATGGTTGCGATTTGATTTACGGACGTGATGGCGGCAAAATTTATGTGAACGGTGGCACATTCACTCCAGGTGCAAAACGCCAAACTCTAGGTGCTAATATCGGTGGTATTTGGGCTGCTCTGAACTGTAAGGATTCAAAGGGGTCTCAAATTATAGTATCAGGTGGTAAGTTCTATGAGTTTGGTGCTCTACAGGCAGAAAATGTTGGCAATGGAGAGGTTATTTTGTTATCATCTGGATACCAATGGTCAGAAAAAGATAGTAAAAATTATTACTCTGTTGTACCTGTAGAGTAAATATTCATTAGATATGTACAACCAATTAACTACCTCCTTAAAGTAACGTTATATTATGTACAACTAACTAAAGACCAATAATTTTAAAAAGGTGGTTTTGATTCTGGATAATCAAACCACCTTTTTCATATCTGAAAATCACACAATTACGCAAAACTCTTAATCTCATCTACAGTCAGTCCTGTACACTCTGCTATGATAGCAATGTCAATCCCCTTTGCTTTCATAGACT
>JAZTYE010000023.1:0-3368 GCA_045636765.1 Candidatus Egerieisoma sp. | reverse complement strand
GGTTACCTTTTCCTTTTCTCCGCAGTAGGCTATGAGTTTCATGCCCGGTGCAGTTGCTGCATTTTTGATGAACTCCTTTACTGAGATGGCCTCCTGCAATGTAGGAATTGCCCCTTTCAGGGATTGTTTTGCAGCAGATACAAGTATCTTCTCCAGTCTCTCCGGTTTAATTATCTTGCGCTCAGAATGTTCACCTATTACAGGAACAACCTCATCCACACCTATTTCTGTGGCTTTCTCCAGAAACCACTCGTAACGGTCTATATTTTTGGTTGGGCACACAGCCATTGTAAGATGATATTTGTGCGCACCAAATTCTTCCTGCACACTCTCCACCGAGCATACCACTTTTTTGCCGCACTCAATTATCTTGCAGCTGTAGAGCGCTCCGCAACCGTCAATTACATTTATGACATCTCCAACTGTATGTCTGAGGACCTTTGCACAGTGCCTGCTCTCCTCCTCTGCAAGGGTACAAAGGCCATTGGTTATTTCAGTAGAATAAAAAAGTTCCATAACGCAAATATATCAACAAAAGTATTATTTTTGTACTTACTTGACAATAATTATAATAAGATATGACACAACCTAAAACTCAACGCTATGTAGCACTTGATGTGCTTAGGGGAATGACTGTTACAGGGATGATTCTTGTAAACAATCCTGGTTCATGGGGGCATATTTTTCCACCTCTTGCCCACGCAAAATGGGCAGGATGTACACCTACAGACCTTGTATTCCCTTTCTTTTTGTTTGTAGTGGGTGCTGCAATGGCATTCTCTTTTGCAAAATATAATGAGGGACTTACTCCCGACAGTGTGAAAAAACTCCTCAAAAGGGGTTTCCTTATCTTCTTGGTAGGTTTTGGACTTAACTGGTTCCCTTTCTACCCTACAACCCCCAATCCGGACCTTTCTGTTTGGGAAAACTTTGTATACAGACTTGAGCATGTAAGAATCATTGGAGTGCTTCAGAGAATTGCAATGTGCTATGTGCTTGGCGGTCTTATTGCCCTTTGGCTACAGAAAGCCAAGAAGATTATACCTGCTATGGCTGCCCTTATGGGACTTCACTGGCTTATTCTTTGGCTTATTGGTGATTCTTCTGCAGAGATGGTAAACGGTGCTGCCGGAGCTTTCTCTCTTGCCGGACAGAATGCAGACAAGATTGACCTTGCTATTTTTGGTGTAGATCACATTTATAAAGGATTTGGCATCCCATTTGACCCTGAGGGACTTCTTGGAGCACTCTCCGGGGCATGTACTGTACTTTTGGGATATCTTATCGGGAAGAAGATACAGAAGTCAAAGGAGAAAATTGATGTGGTGGCACAGTTGTATACCATTGGACTTTGCTGCATTGGCGCAGGTTTGGTTTGGAGCATCTGCTATCCTATTATAAAGGCTCTTTGGACAGGCTCTTATGTTTTATATGCAGGTGGCTGGAGCATTGTAATGCTGGCATTTTTCATTTATCTGATAGATGTAAAGGGTAAGGAGAAGGCATTCACTCCATTTAAGGCTATGGGAATGAACCCGCTGTTTGCATTTGTAATGGCAGCCTTATTTGCAAAGGTCCTTGGCCAGATAATAAAATGGAAATCGGTTGTGACTTTGGCAGACGGTACTGTTAAGGAGAAGGCATGGAGTGCATTAAGCTGGTTCTACAATAATGTGTGCGTTGAAATTGTGGGCCAGAATAATGAAGTATCTTCTCTAATTTATGCTCTTGTTTACGTTGCAGTATTTACCGCAATGGCAATGTGGCTATACAAGAAAAAAATTGTCATAAAACTTTAATGGCATACATAGGGCTCATATCGGACACCCATGGTGTCTTTGACGACAAGCTCCGCAAGTTTCTGGAGCCTGTAGATGAGATTTGGCATGCAGGAGACTTTGGGAACATTGAGACAGCAGATGCCATTGCTGCATTCAAGCCCCTGAGGGGAGTTTATGGCAATTGCGATGACCAAACAGTAAGGCTTGCTCACCCTTATGTACAGTTCTTTGAGATGGAGGGGATGAGAATCCTTATGATGCATATAGGAGGATATCCTGGAAGATATGACTTTAAGGCTTTCCAGCTTATAAATGCCCATCTTCCCGACATATTCATCTGCGGCCACTCACATATCCTTAAAGTGATAAACGACACCAAGTACAAGGTGCTCACCATAAACCCGGGAGCAGCGGGAGTGCAGGGTTTCCACAACGTAAGGACAGCCCTAAGGTTCAGAATAGAGAACGGAACAATAAAGGATATGGAAGTTGGAGAGTGGGAAAGAAAATTATAAATACTTAAAAAACTATATTATGAAAAAACTGTTTTTAGCACTTGCATTGGTTGCTTGCAGTGTAGCATATGCTCAGCAGACCCCAATCACAAAGGCAAATTATGACCTGGCAGAGAGATTCTCGGCCAAGAAGGTAGGCCAAATGGTTTTCTCTACAGATGTAAGACCAAACTGGTTTAAGAACTCAGACAAATTCTGGTATACCTACAAGACTACAAAGGGAACTGAATACTATATTGTAGATCCTGTAGCCGGATCAAAGAAAAAAGTTTGGGACATGGGCAAACTTGCCGCACAAATTTCTTCAATTACAAAGGATCCGTTTGATGCACAACATCTTCCAATTGAGAAGCTGGAACTTACAGACAATGACAAGTCATTCACTTTTGAGATCAGAACCTCTTTAATGGTTCCTAAAAAAGCTAAACCGGGTGAGAAAAAACCTGCCAAGAATGCCAAAGAGAAAAAAGTGTTCAAATTCAAATGGGACATTGCATCAGGTAAACTTACAGATATAACTGAGCAGGAGAAAGAGAAAGATTACCCAAGATGGGCAAATATCTCTCCAGACGGCAAATGGGCCGTTTATGGAAAGAATTACAACTTGTGGTATATGGATATGGAGAACCTGAAAAAGGCAATGGAGAATGAGAAGGATTCTACTATTGTAGAGTACCAGCTTACCAAAGACGGCAACAAAGAGTTCCCTTACGCAGGCAGAGGCATGTACGGTGGAAACCATGAGGAGGATACAACCAAACGTACAGGAGCATCACTTGCATGGTCTCCAGATTCAAAACATTTTGCCCTTACCAGGAGTGATATGCGCAAAGTAAAGGAGTTGTGGGTTATTGATGTTCTTGCCAATCCTCGTCCAAAATTGGAGGGTTACAAATACCAGATGCCTGGTGAACCTGGTCCAAAAGCATACTTGTACCTGTTTGACTGGGACACCAAAACTTCAAAAGCCATCAACATTGACGCTTTCAAAGACCAGAGCGTAAGCTTGGAAAGAGCCAAGATTACCTCTAAGGATAGATATGAGAAATATATTCCAATGAAATGGTTAGGA
>JAZTYE010000022.1:0-13381 GCA_045636765.1 Candidatus Egerieisoma sp. | reverse complement strand
GTATTCTCGTGCTGAGCCTGTGTGAGGGTAAACATATTTGCAGGGGTAAAATCCTGGTCCAAGGTCATATTGTCATTGAGATACTGCCACGATGTAACACTCGAGAATATTACTTTATCTGCATTATAGTTGATTGAAAGGCCATTGGAAATAGTGGTACGGGTGTATCCGCTAAAATCATTCTAGTGTACAATTGCGGTTATACCTGTCTGCGGGTCATACAGACCATACGCATAGCCTCCCTGGTCCACCTTTCCAATCATAAATGAGTTGTGTATGGTAAAGCGGCTGTATGGGGTGTAGATAAGGCGGAACCTGCCGTTGTAGCGCTCCTCCCAGTCTGCATTCTTTCCGGTGTATTCATTTTTAAAGAAACCGTCGCTGTTACGCCAGTTTGCACCAATGCTGAATACTATTTTGTCATTTGGCTTAACATACACAGATCCTTTGGCATTGTAAGTGTTGCCGCTGCTGTATCCTGCAGAAAATCTCGCTCCCTGATACACTTTAGGGGAAAGGGTGTAGATATTCATTAGGCCTCCAATTGTATTTCTGCCGTACAGGGTACTCTGTGGACCGCGCAGAATCTCAACCCTCATAACATCCCAAAGGTCTGTATCAAATCCGTTCTTGTTGAGGTATGGGACATTGTCTATATACATTCCAACTGCAGGATGGTCTATTCTGCTGCCCAATCCTCTAATGTATATGGATGAGGTCATTTTAGAACCATAGCTCGGGATATAGAGGTTAGGGGTCTGCATAGAGACATCATGCAATGAGACAACCTGTTTCCTCTCTATGCTCCCAAGTTTTATTGTGGTTGAAGAAAGGGCCTCTTCCCTAAGGTTGTTCTTCTGTTTCATCTTTGCCACAACAGCAACCTCAGAAAGGGCAGTTACAGTGTCTTTTCCCTCTTTTGCTTCCCGATAATTTATCTTGCTTTTTGTTTCTCCGTATGAAGTATGGGGCATTGCCAAAATTGCCGCAAGTGCTCCAACCAATAAACTTCTGTATAATCTCATGAATATAACCTCTAAATTATAAAAATTATTTTTGGCAAATATATGAGATTTATTGCTCCCAAATTGTTCTGCAAGATTCAGCATTTAGGATAAATCAATCATTTTTGAATTGGCGGTATTCAGATGGTGTCACACCTTCATGCTGTTTGAATTTTCTTGCAAAATATGACTGGTCCATTATGCCTATTTTGGCAGCTACATCACTTAGCGGGAGGGTTGTAGCTCTGAGCAGCAGTTTCGCCTGCAGGATAAGTGCCTCTTCAATCCATACGGATGGGGATTTCCCCGTTGAGGCTTTTACCACTTTATTAAGATGGTTTGGGGTGATTCCAAGCCTTTGTGCATATTCTGTTACGGGTAGATTATGGCTTCCTTCCCCCTTGAAAAGCTCATTGAGGAATCGGTTGCAGATATTGTTGTTATGTGATGTAACTTCTTTTATAGTGTTCCTGTATATTACATCTGCCTCTGTGAGTATAACGGTAAGGTATGCCCTAATTATATCCTTATTTGGGTTAGGGGAGGTGTATTCTTCGTATATTCTGTCAAACAGAGGGATTTGTCGGGAAAAGGCCTGTTCTCCCAATTCTATTTTTGGAGAACCCCAAATCCTCAGAAAATCATATTTTCCTATTGCGTTGTCTGGGGTGTCTGTGCTGGAAATGAATGTGTTGCTGAATCCTCCCATATATCCTTGGGCCTGTTCAAAATATTTTATGGTGAACACTTGCCCGGCTGGAATTATTACCAGTTCATGCTCCTTGATAAGGTATGTCTTTCCTCCAATTTCAGCCAGAACGGTGCCGCTCAGCAGGAAAAAGAAATAATGGATTGGGGAGCGAAACGGGGCATGGGAGCCGCCGTGTGGGTGTAGTGCCCCATGGCTGTGGGCCGCTCCATGGCGTGGCTCTCCCAGTCTCCTTATTATGAATGATTCCATTTGCATGGTGCAAAATTAGGAAAAATCGGGAGTTAATAATCATTAAACTAAATTTATTTGAGCATTACTCACCTACCAGCCGTTTCCAGTCTTCTTCAGTTTCATCTCCATCAAGACGCTGGATATTGTATCCCGTTTTAGCACTCATATATTTGGCCCATTTTTTCCATTCTCCTGTGTGGCGCATTCCATCGGGAACAGTATGGATGAGTTCGTGGATGAGAGTGTTTCTGATAGATTTTTCTGTATTGCGTAATGTGTGGCCAGAAATTTCAATGTAGTAGTCATATTCTGTGTACCTCTTAAGACTACCTTTGCGGCAACATCTTCCGTAATTGCGGTGTGATCCAACCAATCTGACTTCAGGACATATGGATTTGGATATTGGAACTCCCAATTCTCTCATTAGTGCTATGCTTTCTGCCAACATGCGGTTTATCCGTGCATCCGTTTTAGGACCATCCCATTTGTAACTGCGTCTGGTGCGTTGGGGCTTCTCCTCTTTATCCATCTCAAACCACGATGGAATGAGGATTCCACCGCATAGCAACAGAAGGAGTATGAAAATTATTGTGAACCACATGTTTTATTGTTTTGTTAGCAAAATTACTAATTCTCTTTCAGTAGAAAATTCACATCAGGTGCTTTTTTATTTTATCGGACGGGGTTGTGCTTGCCCTGGCGGGCTGTGCATCCCCGTGGCGCTCCTGCGGGGGCTCTTAAAAGCAGACCGGATGATGCATTGCATCATCCGGTCTGCTTTTGAGCGGAAAACGGGATTCGAACCCGCGGCCCTCAGCTTGGGAAGCTGATGCTCTACCAACTGAGCTATTTCCGCAGTTGCTTTATGGGATGACAAATTTACATAACTTTTTTTATTTTTTCATAAATTTGCATTTATGAATTTGAATATTTTTCTGGCAAATAAGGTTGGAAGTAAGGTAGATTCCTCTGGGCGTCTTGGCAGGAGTGGAACAGTTATATCTGTTTTGTCCGTTGCTGTGAGCGTTGCTGTAATCATTATTGCCACAGCTGTGTCAAATGGGTTCAGAAGCGAGATTTCATCTAAAACCAGGGGGTATTCAGGTGATATTATCCTTTCTGTGTATGGAGAGGATCTTGCAGATGTTTCTTCTCCAATCCCTGATTCTTTACATTTTCTGCATGAGGTGTCACATCTCCCTTATGTAGATAGGATGCATGGGGTTTCCTATAAACATGGCATTTTAAAGACTGATAGTGAAATTGAAGGAGTACTGTTCAAGGGGGTTGATTCTTTGTATAATCTTGAATTTTATGAAGATTACCTTGTTGATGGAGCGCTTCCAAATTTGTCGGGAAAAGGAATTTCAAATGATATTTTAGTTTCCCGACAGCTTGCTGATGCCATGCACTATAGGGTAGGGGATAAGATTACGGCCTATTTTATTGGAGATCAGTTAAAGGTGAGGAGGTTTGAGCTTACTGGTATTTTTGATGCGCATCTTGAGCAGTTTGAGAAATCTCTTGCAGTTGTGGATATAAGGCATATCAACAGACTTAACGGGTGGAAAGATGAGTGTTCAGGGTATGAACTTTATCTTAATGAGCCGGTTGAAAGGCAACATGTTGAGGAGATTCAGAATCTGTATTATATGAGTGCCTCTGAGGATGACCATTCAATTTTCCCAACTACTCTTAAGGACAAGTATTATATTCTGTTTGACTGGCTAAATCTTATGGATATGAATGTTGTTGTAATTCTGGCCCTGATGATTGCAGTGGCAGGATTCAATATGGTATCCGGTCTGCTTATACTGTTGTTTGAGAAGATCTCCTTCATTGGCTTGCTTAAGGCGCTGGGAATGACCAGTTGGGGTGTTTCAAAGATCTTCCTTACTAAGTCTGCAATGATAGTTCTGCAGGGTATGGTTTATGGTAATGCGGTAGCTCTTGCTTTTTGTCTGCTGCAGAAGCAGTTTGCAATAATAAAATTGGATCCGGTTAATTATTTTGTCTCAGCAGTTCCAATTTCTTTTGATCTGGGCTCCCTGTTGTTTATGAACCTTATTGCCTTTGTAGCCATTAATGTGATAATGTTGCTGCCTTGTATATTTATTTCAAAGATAAATCCGGCAACAACAATGAGGGTAAAGTAAATTATTTTGTTACTGTTTTGCAGTATTCTTCATATCTTGCAAGGATGAGCTCTACAAATTTCAGGGTTTCACCTCCGTTGAACCTTCCAAGTTTTACAACATCATTCTTGTAGTGTTCTTCTTCTCGCATAAGTGGTATTATCTCTTCCAGGTTTTCCCATACTAGAGGGTCCAGTCCCTTTTCTTTGGCCAGTGCCATGCAGTCCTGCAGTCTTCCCTCTCCACAGTTATATGCGGCCAAAGTGAGCTTTATAAGGTTATCCTGGTCTGCACCGGCTTTCTTGTATATCTTTTGCAGGCGGGCAAGATGTGAAATGCCGGCTTTGATATTGTATTCTGGATCATAGATGTCATCAATTCCGTATGTCTTTGCAACAGCCTCCTTTATTTGCATAAGGCCAATTGCACCTCTGCTGGAACTTACACCCATTTTAAATTTTGATTCCTGATATATAAGTGAACATATAAGCCTCCAGTCCCAGTCTACTATATGGGCATATTTTTTTACAAAAAGGTCATATGGAGAAATTGTGGTTCTGGAGATAGGAGCTCCGTTACGGTCCTTTATACGGTAGCTTTTATGGTATCTCTGGGTGAGTGAATAATCCTGGGTCTGTTTGAAATATGGGAACCAGTAGTTAAGAGTCTGAGCAATATTGTAATTGTCCCTTCTTACAACACACACATTTTCTCTGCCGTCCAGTATTGAACTGGATACAACTTCATCCTCAAAAATTGCCGGTACAGTATCCCTGGCTGCGTTAAGGATAAGCATATCAGTTTTTCCTGTCATCAGCTGAACCCATTGTGCCATGGCGTTCATCTCTACAATGTTGAGGTTAATCTTGCACCTCTGGTGCTGTTCAAACTTCTGGAATAGTTCATACAGATAACCAATATTGTACCCTTTTGCACCTAATGTCTTGTCAAGCATTATGGCGCAAGTAAGGGTATCTCCAGCAAAGATAAGGGGAGACGGTACATCTGTCTTGTCTGTCTCCCATCTTGGAAGGGAGATAATGAAAAATGCCAAAACAAATGCAACGGTGTATTGGAAATATCTGTTTCGCCAGAATTTGCCCATCGCAATTGGTTCTTATTTTGTATAGAATGGCCAGTGGATACCCAGCTTGAATGCTTTCTGTGACCTTATATATCTAAACGCACTGAAGTAATCTCCATCAGGCCAACCTTGTGCCATATTTATATATTTTACAAAGATGCTTGCCCTTTTCCACTGAAGGTTGGCAAACAGGTCTATGTATGGTGTATTTCCAATTTTCTCGGTTCTCTGGTTGTAGAAAACGCCTAGGGCAGGGGAGTAGCCAGGTGCATAATATTTGGTCATAAAGCTGGCATTTGCTCCCAACTGTGCCGTAAGGACATTCTTTACAACATCCAGCTGAAGGTAGTATCTCAGATTCAATGAAAGTTTTGGTAGAGGTACAACCTTCTCATTTGAACTGGTCTGGAACAGGATCTTATTGTCGAGATGCAGTTTCCATATCTTTATGTTCTTGCTCAAATAAGCGGTAAAGATACTCATGGCCTCTGTATTCTGCCTTATGACAGATGTAGAGTCAAAGTAAGTGTTGTTCTTGAGAAGTGAATAGCCTGCAAATGCTTCCATTCCCCAATCAGGGATATCAAGCCTTGCCTCAATTTTTGTCTGTGCGGTCTTTTCAAAATTATTGCTCCATACATAGTGGTTTGTATAGGCATTATTGTAAAAATAATTTGGCCTGTCCATACCTATGTGCAGATTTCCGTGCAGATGTATTCCCTGTTTCATTTTCTTTGGATAAGATGAGAAAGTGACTTTTCCGTCAATGGTAAAATCATTCTGATAGTATCCTGCAAAATTATATGTTCCAAAACCTTCCCATCTGAAATACTTCTTAAGATTTCCACCTGCGCCAAAATACATGTACATGTTGTTCTGGTGGGCAGAAGAATTGCCTTGAATGAAGTATTTGGGGTCAAATCCGTACAGGCTCAGGAACTGATGACCTATTCCTCCGCTCAAATTTGACACAATGGCATCCTTTGCCCATGGCTGGATATTCAGAAATACTCTGTTCTCCAGTTTGAACACCCTCATGGAGTCTGCACTTACTGTAGGATTAATGTAGAACTTATTGTGATAAAGTTCTCTGCCTGTCAAATCAGACAATGAAATATTGTCTGTGTATTTCTTTGAGTATACAGAGGCGTCGGCACTATGTCCAATATATGCCATGGTACCCTCACCCAATCCTACGGAATCCTTATCACCCCTGTACAGGAATTTAAAAGGGATGCCATATGAGTGAGTAATGAATACTGTATTTCTTTTTAGTGTATTGTTGGCATTGTTGAGTGCAACAGGTATTACCTTAGCTTCAAGCAGTGTATCAAGTACCATTGAAGGATCTGTAACACCACCATTTTCATCCCTTTTTATCCTGTTGAAAATATATCCTCCCTGTGCCATATACCTTTTGCCAAGATAATTTCCTGTAAAGGCCAGGGTCCTGTTGTCGGTTTTTTCATACTGGAGCATTCCTTCTCCTCCAAACCTCTCATATAGGAAGTTAAAGTTGAGCGCTGGAGTAAAGTTTTGTGTATGCAGTACCCTAATGTTTGACTCTTCCATTTTCTTGTTTGCAAACAGGGTTCCCCAATAAGCCAGCTCGGTATATGGAGTCTTGGTATTGTAGAACGGAAGAGTCTCCGGCAGGTATGAATAAGGGAGATAGTACTCAAAGAAAGGGAATACTTTCAGCTCTTTCCTCTTAAAGTAGTTGTGGTACATCATTGCAGATCCTGATACACCCAGAGAAGTTGCACCCGCATCATATCTCTCATAGGGCTGCTCAGAATACCAGTCATTGTATGTGGTATCGGGGTTGATGTTCACCGGTTTGTTGAAATAAGTGTCTGCCGTCCATAGAAACATCCTTTTGTTTTTAGTAGTATCTGCAAAAAGGTATGTGTTTAGGATTCGCGGTGTATTGCGGATGACACTGTCCCTGTATGCACGTACGCTGTCGCGGTGCATCTTCCTAAGCTCTTTCTTGCTTGGTATTACAATATGCAAGCTGTCTCCCTTAGCGAGAGAATCCATTGCAGTCAAAGTGTCTGCATTGTGCAAAAGAACAGAATCTGCAGCCTGCAATGCTGTTTTAAGTGAATCCCTGTTCTGCGCCTGAAGTTTACCTGCAGTACACAGAATAAGGGCAACTGCAAACATTGCCGCAACTCTGTACAAAAACTTTATATTTCTTCTTTTACTCTCCATTTACAAAATCCTCAGCCTCTTTCAGTGATGTAAGTTTACCTACATCCACCATTTTTAAATCGTTCTTAACGTATGCTTTAATTATGTATTTGTCTGCCATTTGCAGGTAAAAATCAACTATCGGGAACCTTTCTGGCCAGCTTTGCATAAGAGAAAACACCTCAGAAGACAAAATGTGTGTTCCTGCAAAAGCATATTTTTTAAGGCCGTTCTCTTTAAGGAACCCTTCCCAATTGAAATTCTCAGAAGGTTCTCTTCTCAACTTCTTATAAGGTGATTTTACCTCTCCCGACAATTTGTTCATCCAGCCTACCAGGTTATTGTCCCTATCAAACAAGAAATATCTGGCAGTCTCCCTTTCGCTCACAAGGAGTGTGGCAAGAGGGGTGTCGGGCGAGATTGAGGCAGCCATGTGTGCATTGTAAAACTCCTCCAGGTTGAGATTTGAAAGTATATCCACATTATGCACCAGAAATGGTTCCCCATCCCAAAGTAGCTTTGATGCATGTTTTATTCCTCCTCCGGTCTCCCTTAAAAGGTCTGTTTCATCTGAAAATGCTACATTTATTCCAAAGTTGTCATGCTGTACTGCATAATCCCTTATCATCTGTGCAAAGTGGTGTACATTTATTACAACATCAGAAAAACCTGCCCCTTTAAGTTTCTCTACAAGGTGTTCCAACAGCGGTTTTGAGCACACCGGAACAAGTGCCTTGGGCATTGTGTCGGTAATAGGCTTCAATCTGGTACCCAATCCTGCTGCAAAAATCATTGCCTTCATACTACAGCTCCTGACTTATATCCTGTTCTCTATGATAAACCTTAACTGTTATGTTATACCTCTTGGCAAGGTATTCTGCCAGATGCTGGGCACAGTATACTGAGCGGTGCTGTCCGCCTGTACAGCCAAAGCTGAACATAAGATTGGTGAATTTGCGCTCCATATATCTTGTAACATGAGCATCAGCAAGTTCGTATACATGAGAAAGGAACTTTGTTACCTCTCCATCTTCTTCAAGGAACTCAATTACCTCTTTGTCAAGTCCTGTAAAGTGCTTGAAATGGTCGTATTTGCCCGGATTGTTTATGGCACGGCAGTCAAATACATATCCACCTCCGTTTCCGCTGGTATCTACAGGTATACCTTTCTTGTATGAAAAGCTGAATATCCTTACCTCAAGCTTTCGCTCAACTCTCAAATCTGAGAATTGCCTCATTGTGGTAAGTTCCTCAAGTAGCTGTTGTATATAAGGGTATTCATCAAAAGGCTGCTCCTGTATAAGTTTGCGCAAGTTGTCTATTGCAAACGGAACACTTTGCAAGAAATGGGGCTTTTTCTCAAAATAGCCTCTAAATCCGTAAGCTCCCAAAACCTGCATTGTGCGGAACAGTACAAACAGACGCAGTTTTTTGTAGAAAACATCTTTTGGGATATCTACATATTCTTTAAGTGCCTCCCTGTATGTCTCAATCAGTTCCTCTTTAAGGCTGGTAGGATAGTTTGCCTTGGCTTGCCACACAAATGATGCAAGATCATAGTAAAGTGGACCTTTCCTTCCACCCTGAAAGTCTATGAAATATGGGTTGCCATTTACAAGCATCACGTTTCTGGCCTGAAAGTCCCTGTACATGAAGGTCTCCTCATTACCACCCTCAAGAAGGTCTGCAGCCATTTTTGTAAGGTCGTCATGCAGCTTTATCTCGCTGAACTCAATGCCTGTGGTCTTTAGGAAGCAGTATTTGAAATAATTGCAGTCAAACCATACATTGCGCTCATCAAACTCCGGCTGTGGAAAACATATGTTGTAATCCAATCCTTTACCACCTTCAAACTGAAGTTTTGGAAGAGTGGATATGGTTTTTTTCAATAGAGCTACTTCATCGGGAGAAAAATTGCTGGTTTCCCTTCCCTGCTGTATGGTGTTGAACAGAGTTATGTCTCCCAAATCCTCTTGCAGGTAGAACATATTGTCTTCGCTTGCACATAGAACCTGAGGAACAGGCAAACCTTTAAGCTTAAAGTGTTTTGCTATCTCCATAAACGCAATGTTCTCATCAACGTCAAGGCCCTTGGCGCCAATGAGTGACATTCCGCTTCCTGTAATTCTAAAATAGCGTCTGTTGCTCCCGCTAGACGGAAGCTCAACTATGTTTTCAGGTTTTTGTCTGGTATATTGTTCAAATAATATCTCTAATTCTTTCATCTTCTCTCTATTTGATTACGGCTCTAAAGAGTTTTCTTACATCCTGTACATTCTCAAAATCTACATTGTTGTTCTGCAGATAATCCTCTATGAAGCCTTTTTTATCTGAAAAGTTCTTTACAAAGAACTTCTTGCTCGCTTTTTGGAAATTCCCCTTTTTGTATACATACGGGATTTTTTTATAGCTGTACGGAGTCCTTTTGTTTTCTGTCAGATCCAGCATTGTGCTGTGTGACATCTCCATCAAATCTACCTTTTGTATGGATGTAGTCTGTGATTTTGTGCCAAAAGCTCCCTCTTTTGCCTCCGAGAATACGCTAAGAATCCTTATTTCACCCATAAACATATCTCCATAGGATTCATAAACTTCTACATATCCGTATCTGCTGTTAAGGAATGTACGTCCTTTTATAAAAACGCTGCTGACATCACTGTTGTTGTCAAGGACCATAATATCGCCGTCTTCATTTTTGAAATGGACCTTTTGGTTGAGTGTGAAAATGTTTATAGCTCCAATGTATTGTGTACCGTTGTCAAAAAAAATTGTACCGGTAACAAACTCCGGCATAACATATTTTACACTGTCAAGCATCTTTTGGCTCTCTGCAGTAGGGGTGGTGCAGAAAACAGATTGGGCCATAGCTGTTGTCCCAATAAAAAACAGCAGTGCTATAAACAATATCCTTTTCATAAATCTTGTAGGTTAAACCTTGCAAAAATACTCAATTACTCTCTATATAGCAATTATCTTGCCCATTCGTATAATACGCCGTATGCAAGCAATATTGTTTTTTGAAGTTTTACCCAATGAATCTTATCTGGAGTATCCCCGGGTTTGTGATAATCCTCATGCATTTCATCTTCCATCCAGGCAACAAAAGGAATATTGTGGGCCGAGAATGGTGCATAATCAGATCCTCCTTTTCCATCTCCAAAGCGCTGGTCATAAATAACTTTGAACGGTTGCTCTATTTTTGCATAAGCATTTTCACATAGCCCCTTCAGATATGGGAAGTTGTCATTCCATGAAAAAGTAACGGCAGGATTTTCCTCACTGGCTGTACGGCCAACCATGTCAAAGTTCATATAATAGCATATGGAATCCTTTTCAATGCGGTTGGCAAACCAGTCAGCAACAAAATATTTTGACCCAAGCAAACCTTTCTCCTCACCGTCCCATGCGCAGAACAGTATTGTGTATTTAGGAATAATTCCACTGGAGCTCATCATTTTTGCCAATGATATCAATGCTACTATTCCTGAAGCATTGTCATCTGCACCAGGATGGATTCCAATACCCTCTTTATATCCAAGATGATCATAATGGGCACCAATTATAATGAACTTGTTTGGGTCTTGTCCATCTATGCGTGCAATTACATTATTAATCTCTGCGGGGTATGTCTTGTCTGGTTTAGGCTCTCCTATGGCTTGAACAAGAGCTTCTGATGTGATTGGCTGCCTGTATACATGACACCCTGTCTTCTTAAGCTCTTTCTCAATGAATTTCATAATCTTAAAATTTTCTTTACTTCCTGCTTCCCTGCCCATGAACTTCTCATTACACATGTGGCCAATCACTTTCTGCGCATATTCTGTGCTGTATTCGCTGCTCTGTGCCATAAAATCCTGTTCCTGTTTCTGTTGTGCAAAAACACCTGTTGCCAAAGAGACAAATAGTATTGTTATAAGTTTCTTCATGAAAAATCAAATTGTTATTAAATACAAAGTTAAAAAATTATTAAATTTGACATTGTTAAAATTGATTGCAATGAAAAGAATACTTGTTATTTCCCTTTTTGTAATGGCTTGTATGCAGGCAATGGGACAGAATATTACATTTATTGATCCGGATGATAAAGCGGCAATATTTTTTGATAGTGTAAAATTTGTCAATCCAAATTATGAGTATGGTATAATTGTGTTCAAGGATAATAAGCAGTCCAACGGTACAATGAACATATGCACTATAGACCAGAAAATATATTTTATCACACCTCAGAAAGATACTTTGGTTCTATCGGAAAATGATAATGTAAACAGGGTATTCATAAAAGGAAAGACTTACATAAACTCATCAAACGGATATATTGAGATTAGAGATATTCTTGGAGAGGTTTGTCTAGGTGTTTTGTCAGATATAGAATTGCTTTATAATGTGCAGACTGGTGCATATGGACAAAAGAGACAAAATGCTACAGTACAGACAGTAAAATTTATAGATACAGATGGTTATAGGGTTGATTTGGATTCAAGGAATATAAGACCATTCAGATATTCAAAAACGCCATTGCTATATAGAGGCAACGGCGCTGTCCTTACTGTCAACAAGAAGAACCTTATGAAATGTTTCCCTAAACAGAAAGCTTTCATTGAGGAGTATATCTCTGAGCATAAACCTAACCTTGGAGCTATTGAACCTGTAGAGGAGCTTTTTAAGGCACTTGCCCAGAGCATGTAATTATTTTTTTCTGTTTTTCTCGTGCATATACATTTGCCAGCTGTTGAACAAATTTTGCCAAATGGCATAAAGTGCAATTGACACGGATGCCAGGGGATTGAGATAGATGTTGGCCATCCATATACCCATGGCAGAGTTTTTCTGACCAAGCATCTGGCCTCCGGCTACAATATCACCATATTTGCGTCCTATCATTTTGCCAATGGCAAATTGCAGAATGCACATGAATATGGATATGATACCAAGGGTAATTATACTGTCAATGTTATCCTTGCCGTGCATGAATATGAAATGGATTGTACGTCCAAGTGTAAATGCAAGAGCCATGGCCCAGAGGTACAATGACCAGTCTTTGAAACGGGCAACAGCTTTGTTTGCCTTAGGAAGCCATATCTGAAGTGCAAGTGCCATAAAGAAAGGCAGCGCAATGATTGGACTCACCTTCTTGAGAATAAGCAGGAACGATTCAAAAAACGGCATATCCTGCTGAATGCCAATGAAAGAGAAATATATTGGGGCTGCAATTGCAATCATAAGGTTTCCAAGTATAACATGAGCAGTAACGGTCTCCCTGTTTGCCCCAAGATAACATGAAATTACCACTGAAGAAGAGGCCACAGGGCAAAGCACTGCTATGAGCACACCCTGGGCAATAATCTCATCATGGCTTATGCACCTTGCCAGAAGATAACCTCCAAGGCTTACCACAATTTGGAACAGCAAAAGTGAGATGTTCATCCCTGTCATTCTTAGCAGTCTCAGCTTCTTTATATCCACGGCAGTAAAGTTCAGCAGCAGAATAAGAAAGATAAGATAAGGGACAAAAATCATAAATATGTCGCACCATTGGTGGCACAACAGACCAAAAAGGATTGCCAGAGGCAATATAAGGCTACGGTTCATTTTCTTTTTCCCGATAAATTATTGTTCAAATTTTTCTTTGCAGAATCAACCCTGACCCTGAGATTTTACAAAGATAGTGGCATCCCAGCAATTCCAGCCTGTATGGGCAAGTTTTCTTACATATAATTTGTCGCCGCTTTTTGCCCATAGGGTATTTCCTATGAATGCTATGGCATCCACTTTATGCTCTTTACCCGGAAGAGCCAGAATTGCCCTTACCCTTCCGTTGTGGTCACAGACCTGTACACCTATTGGGGTGGCAATGTAAAGGTTGCCAAGGGTGTCAAATGCCATGTTGCCGTACGGGGTATTGGTGTGGTTCTCCGTATTGTGGAGCCAGTAGAACTGCTGTCCGGCGGTAAGTGTGCCATCAGGGGCAATTATATAGCTGATAAGCCAGTTTGAATTCTTCTCGGAGGCAATGAGCATT
>JAZTYE010000021.1:0-14431 GCA_045636765.1 Candidatus Egerieisoma sp. | reverse complement strand
TGGAATGTGCAAGGGTTTATTAATGCTATTGATAAGGAGTTTGCCTGTGTGCAGTATAATTCTTACAGGTCTTCTTTTGCCAAGGATGTGATTTTTGACAGGGATGAGGTTTTTGCCAAGGATGATGTGTTGTTCAGGAGTGGTGCTGATGTGTTGAGTGTTGCTGGGCTTTTACAGGTGTGCAGTTATGCTGTTGAGGTTGGTTCTGCTGTTGATGTAGAGGATGAGTCCTTTGATGAGGCGAGTGCTGCTGTGTCTGTTTTTAAGGGGTTGGAGCTGGTGCTTAATAATGAGGGCGTTGGGAATAAGTGTGCCAAGATGCTTCATCTGGCTAATGATTTTCTTGTTTGTGTTGTGAAGCCTTCGTTGGGTAATGGACAGGTGCCTGCCGGGTTGGGTGTGTTGGTGGATTTGACCATTGATTTTTTTGCAGCTAAGTGATTGAATTTTTTTGTGAGAGCATTGTTATATAGGTTTAATAGATTTTTAGTTAGGTTAAGTTGGGCAAGCCCCGCAGCTTAGAGAGAGGTTGCGGGGCTTGTTTTGTCGGGAAGAAAATTTTTGAAAAATTTTAATTTTTTTTGAACTTTTTCTAAACACTGTTGTTTATATAAGTGAAATAAGTTTTATCAGGTTTATAATCTGAGCACTCCTCAGCGTCGGGATGATGTCTGGGGAGTGTGTTTTGTATGGAGAGCTGTTTAGAATGCTTGTAGTGTGAAGGCATAGGTGAATGGAATTTTTGAGCTTGATGGTTTGCATTCAATCCATGCCGGTTCATTGTGGCTTATACGTGATATCTCAGCTGATGATATGGTTTTGAATTTGTTGCATATTGTGCTGAGTATCTGTTGTTCGGTTTCTGTTAGAGTTGTGATGTCAGGTTGTTGTGTTGTTTTTAATACTATTCCTTCTTTTTCTCCAACGATTTTTTGTTCTTGAGAGATTTCATCAAATTGACTGTATATTCTATCCCAGTGCTCAGGAACAGGGCCATAGTCAAGGGCTTTGTATGAGAATCCGCAAATAGATATGCCATATTGCCTGTATGATAGGAAATCGGTATAAAAAAGGATTTTATTCATTTTGGTTTGGAATGTTTCACCGCATTCATTTAGGATATATAGTAGTACATTCTTTATTTTGTTTAGTGATGTTGGTCCAAAGCCGTTTTCAAAACTTCTGCTGTATTTGAAAATTCTATCTGTTTTATATTGTTTGAGCAGCTGATTTTCCTGTGTTGCCAATAATGTGTTTATATGATTACTTATCTTTTGATAATCTTTTTGGTCAATAGTGTTTTTTGCACTGTTGAGAATGTTTATAAAGCCTGACGGAGTAGCTATTGATCTGATTGTTCTGCCATTTGATACACTTGGTACTTCTCCTGTTTCGTATAGACGCCATTGGTTTATCCCAAATCCGAGTAACTTGGACATTTTAGATGCAGATATGCCATAGTTTTTGCGTATCTGTATTATTTCATCTGTGAAAGGGATACCGTATTTTGCACGATATTGGTTTGTAACCTGTGTAAAGGCTGCATTATCTGTTTCGTCTGTTGTGAATTGTTCCCCACTGTCTATGCATAACCATGAGGCGTGGGTGTATTGGTATTCCTCGCCCCTGAAATTCCACGTGCGTTGTTCATACACGAGTTTCATTTCTTTTCCTGTGAATGGGCTTTTCATAAGTGTTTATTTAAAAGGGTATTTTAAGGGGTGTTCTGCAATGTGGAAAGAGATACAAATTGTTTGGCAGTTTTTTGCGCCTAACATTATTTTAATGTAAATTTCTCTACCTTTTACATCTTTGCCGAATACCCACATTTCACCAAGTTTATTTAATGTGTCTATTACTGGGCCTTCAACGTAGTCTTCAGTTTTTAAACTTTCAATTACTACTTTCCTGTAAGATGGGATAATCTCCAACTCCTCAAGAGTTTTCTTGTTCTTTTCACGATTATCAAGATAAAGGATGTCATATATCTTTAGCTTGGTGTGAAATTGTTCCAGGAAACTCTGTACCTGCTCTTTTGTAATCTTTTCCATCTTGCACAAATCTTTTGTGCAAATGTAATAAAATATCGGATAATATGGTTAATATGCAACGATAAAGTTGAAATATTTTTTCGTATTAAGGTAGGTTGGATCTGTAGTGGAAGTAGAAGAATTCTCCTATTTCTTGTTCTAGGTTGAGGGATTGGCTGTCGGGAGTCCAGTCTTTGTGGGTGATGGTGGAGCCAAGGTTTTTTTTGAAGAATTTTATGAGAAGGTGGCAGTTTTGTGATGCGAGTTTTTCCATGGCTGTTGTTTTTAATGTTGTGGTGTGGTTAGTTGTGCAATTAAAGAAGTGACCCGCGGGGGGCGGGCCACAAATACACACACATAACTAATAACTAAATACGTAACACATCGTCCAATTATTCCTTAATGGCTTTGTTGTAGTTATAACAATTTTGTGGGTGTTTGGTTCAGTGCTCTTGCCAATCATTTACTGTTGCCTCAAAGTTAATTGTGTTTAGGGCTTTTTTCATTTGCCCTTCAGTTTCATAGTATAGCGGGCAATTGTTTGCCAGCTCAAATCCTATTATGGAGAGGTTGTCGGGAGTTATTTTCCCTGTTAGAGGTGCATATAGCGGCCCTTCGGCTAGCAGGAGAGGGGTGCTGTCTGCAAGGTATGTGTATATTTTGCTGTAAATTTTCAAGTATGTGTTGTTGCTGTTTTGTGGCAGGGTTTCTGGGGTCCAAGGTGAGAATGTTTGCACTGGGAGGGTCTCTGTTGAGGTACTTGCTTGGTTCCCAAATTCATTAAGGGTGTCTTCAGAGGCAATTTTTAAAGTTTTCTTTCCTCTTGTTATGGAGCCTGTAACGGAGTCTTCCACAAGAATATTGCATATCTGCAGGCTGTCAATCTCCAGACAAGTATTGTTGGCAGCATTAACCAGCAAAAGTGTGAATTCCCCTTTGGGGGCCTTATTTGCTTTGCTGGCCAGATTCCCCGTGCTCTTTTCTGTAACTTCATTAACTTCCTCTACAATTTCTGTCATAATGCATGATTCCAGTGTACATGCCGCAAGAATCAAAGCAAGGCTGTATTTCCATTTGGATGTCATATTGTATTTTATTAGCGGAACAGAGGTGTTCTACTTATATACAATTGAGCAGAGTATATGTTTATTAAGGTAATTATAGTGTGAATTGGCAAACATTTCTTAAATTTGTAAATTAACTGTTTAAAGAACTATTCTGTTATGGCATTGTTAAGCAAAGATCAGAGGTATAAGTGGAATTTTGAGAATATTGGTGGCACTTCACGCGTTAAAATTACAAGCGGTGAGGATATTGCCCACCTGCATGAGTTGGATACAAAAATGTGGACTGTCCTTTCTTGTCCGGTAAAAGGGCTGGAGATAGATGAGAAGTCGCTAAGGTATATAGATTGTGACCAGGACGGCAAGATTAGGGTTAATGATATCCTTGCTACCAGCAAATGGATTACAGGTGCCCTTAAGGATACAGACATTCTTATTAAAGGAGAGGGCAGCATTGACATAAACCAGTTCAATACTGGTAACGAGGTTGGTGGAAAGCTCTACAACGCTGCTAAACAGATACTTGAGAATCTTGGCAAAGAGGGAACAGCTGTTTCCCTTGCAGATACTGCAGACATTGCGGCAATTTTTGCAAAGACCCGCTTCAACGGAGATGGAATAATAACTGAGGCTACCGCAGATGATCCTCAGGAGAAAGCAGCCGTTGCAGCAGCAATAGCTACAGTTGGTTCTCTTCCCGACAGAAGTGGAGCTGCTGGAATCAACGCAGAGCTTATTGAGAAGTTCTACGCAGCACTTGCAGATTATACAGCATGGCAGGCAGCAGCAGTTGAGGCACCATTTGGTGATAAAACTGATGCGGTAATTGCAGCATACACAGCCCTTGATGCAAAAATCAAGGATTTCTTTATGAGAAGTAAACTTGCAGCTTTTTCACCAGGCAGCACAGGTGCCCTTGATGTACAGACTTCCCGTATAGAGGCAATAAGTGGAGAAGATTTGTCAGGAAAAGAGGCAGAGATTGCAGCATATCCTATTGCCAGAATTACAGGAAAGGCTGAGATTGAGCTTGATGCCCCTATTAACCCTGCGTGGGCTGCGCAGTTCCAGCTTGTAGTATCAGAAGGTTTGGAGAAAGATGCAAAAGTGCTTACCCAGGAGAGCTGGAGTGCCATTGCAGCCAAATTTGCTCCATATACTGCATGGAAAGGTGCCAAGGCGGGTGCTGCTGTTGAGTCTTTGGGTGCAGAGGCAATTGCTTCATTCCTTACCCAGAACAAGAAAGAGGCTCTGCTTGCTTTGGTTGCGCAGGACGCTGCCCTTGCAGAGGAGGCAGGCAATATTGAGATAGTTGACAAAGCGCTTCATATAATTAAAGATTTTTACCGCTTGTTGCGTAACTTCATTACCCTTAATGACTTCTATGACAAGAGCAAGAAGGTGAGTGCAATTTTCCAGTGCGGTACACTTATCATAGACCAGAGAGCATGCCGCTTCTGTATGAAAGTTGAGGATATGGGCAAACACAACACAATGGCCCCTTCAAGCGGAATGTATCTGGTTTATTGTGACTGTACTACCAAAACCAGCGCTGCCAAATTGAGTATTGTGGCTGCTGTAACAGTTGGTGATATTGGAAACCTGATGGTTGGCAAGAATGCCATCTTCTATGATAATGCAGGTGTTGAGTGGGATGCTGTAATTACCAAGATTATAGATAACCCTATAAGCATTGCGCAGGCGTTCTGGAACCCTTACCGTAGAATGGCTACAGTTGTGGAGAACCTTATAAACAAGAGTGCGGCAGAGAAAGATGCTAAAATGATGGGAGACATTACTGCCAAAATAAATGCAGCCCCTACATCTATCCCAGCAGCTGTTCCAGCAGCTGATGCCGCAGCAAAACCTGCTGCAGCTCCTCCATTTGACATTGCCAAGTTTGCTGGTATCTTTGCTGCAATAGGTATGGCTGTAGGTATGATTGGTACAGCCCTTACATCGTTGGCAGAGGGTATCTTTGCTCTAAGCTGGTGGCAGCTCATTGCTGCATTTGTAGGAATTATGCTTGTTATCTCAGGTCCTGCAATGGTTATGGCGTGGATGAAATTGCGCCGCAGGAACATTGCTCCGCTACTAAATGCAAACGGTTGGGCAATAAATGCTTCTTCAAAAATAAGCATTCCATTTGGCGAGACCCTTACAGATATTGCCAAATTCCCTAAGCTTAAACTAAAAGATCCATATAAAAAGGGGATGAGCCCTTGGAAAAAATTCCTTATGACTGTGCTTGTTCTTGCAGTAATTGCAGCAGCAGTTGGAGCATTGTGGTATTTTGAGGTGTTTAAATTTTAATTGATGATGAAAAGAGTATTGCTCACTGGAGCTACAGGATATATTGGCTCACACGTTGCCGTTGAGCTTACAAAAGCAGGTTATGAGGTTATTGGAGTGGACAATTTTTCCAATTCAACCCCTAAGGTGCTTGACGGAATTGAGAAAATCATTGGCAAGAGGATAGATTTTATGGAGGTGGACTGTACAGATTATGCAGCCTTCTCCAAGGTGTTTGAGAAGTATCCCGACATTTGTGCAGCCATCCATTTTGCTGCATATAAGGCTGTAGGAGAGAGTGTTGCACAGCCTGTAATGTACTACAGGAACAATCTTGATTCCCTTGTGAACCTTATTGAGCTTATGACAACCAAGGGTGCCGGAGCAAATATTGTATTCTCTTCATCTGCAACTGTTTATGGCCAGCCTGCAGACGATGAGCTTCCTATTAAGGAGACTACCCCTCTGCAGCCTGCAACCTCTCCATACGGACGCACAAAACAGATTGCCGAGGATATCCTTCAGGACTGTGTAAAGGCATACCCTAATTTGAACGCCACAGCCTTGAGATATTTCAACCCTATTGGAGCGCACCCTACAGCCCACATTGGTGAGCTGCCAAATGGTGTTCCAAACAACCTGGTACCTTTCATCACCCAAACTGCTGCCGGCATCCGTGAGTGCCTTAGTGTCTTTGGAGATGATTATAATACTCCCGACGGATCTTGCATCCGTGACTATATTTATGTAGTTGACCTTGCCAAAGCCCACGTTGCCGCTGTAGACAAAATGTTGGCAGAGGGAATCCGTTGGAATGTGTTTAACCTTGGTACCGGCCGTGGTCTTTCAGTACTTGAACTTGTTAATGCATTTATTAAGGCAACAGGGGTAAATTTGAACTATAAGATTGCTCCACGCCGTGCCGGTGATGTTGAGCAGTGCTGGGCAGACCCTACAAAAGCCAACAAAGAACTTGGATGGAGTGCCGACACTCCAATTGAAGAGGTGTTGCAATCTGCATGGAAATGGCAGTGCGAGTGCTCAAAATAGAGTGGAAATAGCGTAAAACGCGTAAATTTTTCTTAAAAAAGAAATTTCTGCAGTGCAGGGGTTTCTTTTTTCTTTTTCAGGAACAGATTTTTTTGTCCCCTTCATACTTTTGCTCCAGAGGTTGGAGGGGCTCCGGGTACGTTCTTATTTTTTGCTTGTATTATTTAGTTTTCTCTACACTGCCCGGTTCTTCCTCCCCTTGTTAAAAATCAGTAGATATGGAAAGAAGATGGTTTTTGTTAGGGAGAATTTGGCAAGGGTGTATGGTACCGGCTCTTATACTGGTGGTGCTTTTAGTCTTGCTGTGTGCAGTCTCGTGTGTAAAGATGGAGGATGGAGAGGCATCAGTAGTAGTACCTGTGTCCTTTGTATTTGAAGGGGAAAATTTGTCGGGAGGGGGAGATAATGCATATATTGTTAAGTCTGTTGATGAGAAGTTTATCAGGGACATTAATATTTATGTGGTGAATGAAGTGGGGGCAGTTGTTTCACATGGCTATTTTACAAATTTGGCAGAGGCAGCTGTAACCATATATGAGGGTGTTAAGGTGAAGTTGTATGCTGTTGCCAATTTGGGATTTTCTTTGCCTTTGGCCTCTGAGGATGAGATTATTGTCCTTAAAGGTGAGGGGGGCAATGTGGGTACTTTTATTATGGGCGGGCAATTGCCGCTGCAGGATTTGTCGGGAAAAGGGAATATTGTTGTTCCTCTTGTAAGGGCTAATGCAAAGATTACAATAAAGGCAGATTATTCCGGTTTGGATGAAGGGGTTTCTGTTGTTATAGATAAAGTCTCATTGTGCAATACACCTAGGATGGTGTCAATTTTTGGGAAGAACAGGTTAGTTGATGCCGGTGAGGCTATTGAGGGGGAGAGTAGGGCCGGATTGAGCAGGGGAGAGCTGGAGATGGGTATTTCTTTTTATCAGTTTGAGAATCTGCAGGGGGAGCTGCTTGAGGGGAATGTGGTGCAGAGTCTCAAAGTTTGGCCTCAAGGGAGCCTGTATGCTTCTTTGTGCAGTTATGTGGAGTTGCGTGGAAGGTATTCTTCTGCGGTTAAGGAGGGGGAGATTTGCTACAGGTTTTATCTGGGGAGCAATATGTGCTCAAACTTTGATGTAAGGAGAAATACCCATTATTGTTTAACGGTAAAGTTTATGGCTGATGGTGCAATAGATGAGAACAGCTGGAGAGTTGATGTGAGCGGATTGGAGGATGTTGTGCCTCCTCAGGTGAGCTTTACCTCTTCTGTAAAGGAGCTTTATAATGGAGAGGAATCTGTTTTGGGATTTTCTGTCATTGATACTAGGGGAAAGCAACTAGAGATTATCTCTTCAGACCCTGCTTGTGTGAAGGTACTTGGAGTTGATGATTCAGGTGTAAGGTTATGTGGGTTGGAGCCTGGAAAGGCTGTTGTTACGGCCAGGGTAGGGGATGTCTCGGCCAGTTGCGAGGTTGTGGTGGAGAAGCTGAGGATAGTGCCTTTGGCCGGGTCTGTTGTGTTGTACAACCATTTTTATGAGGATATATCTTACTCAATTTATCCTCCACATGCTGCATCTTTAGGGGTTGAACTAAAAAGTTCATCTTTGAATCTTGTTACAGGGTATACAGGTGTTGCGGGTAGGGTTATTCCACAGTATTCCAGTTCTGAGGGCTTCCCAAAAAGTGAAAAATTGTATTTGGGAATTGTAGGAAGAAGTGATGCATGTGCAGAGATAGATGTAACTGTTATGCCAATCCTGCAGGTTGCAGGGAGTATAGTTGCCAATGCAAATATGGGTAGTCATGCTGCTGTTAAATCTCTTGGAATACAGGCTGCCCCTAGAGCTAAGCTTCAATACTCCTGGCTTCCTGCTAATGGCATTTCGTTAAAGGGGGATCCTGGTGAATATGCAATTGTTTCGCTTGAGGATAATAAGATTACATTTCCTATTCCTAATGGGGCCAATGGAGAGTACAGGCTACAGATAAAGGTTGTTGGTGACGATGGTTACGGGCTTAATGAGGTATTGCATACAGATGCCGTGCAGTATTGTAATATTACTGTTTATGAAACAATTTATCTGGTAGGTATTTCAAAATCTCACGGACGGACAAAAATTGACGTTGATCCTGATAAGTGGCTATACGAAAACGAGGTTGTTGCCAAGTGGCTCTCCCATCCAAACTCCTTGCTGTTTCCTGAGGGAGAGCTCTCTTTGGGCTTGAATTTTGTGTATGAAGGAAAAGAATATGACTCTTCTCATACAGAATTTGTAGAAGAGTTCACATTTGAGTTTTATGAGGGTGAACAGTTTAAATTGGAACCCGATGGACAGCCATTCATTTACCGCGGCACTGCTCCAAAAAGCTACTTTGCCTATTTCTATCTACAGCCTGCGGTTTCCCCTTACATTTCTGGAAGTGTGGTTGACGGTACCCCTTACCTGTACATCTACTCCCGCAACTTTGCCAGCGGCTTCTCCAGTACCCAAGCACCAAATTGGACGCGGATCTTTGAGTATGTTTATCCATAGGGCATTCTCCGGACCAAAGTTGTGAGGTTGCTGTGGTTTGGTGCCCAAAAGGGGTGTTTGCGGGACTAAAGTTGTGAGGTTGCTGTGGTTTGGTGCCAAAAAGTGGTATTTGCGGGACCAAAGTTGTGGGGTTGCTGTGGTTTGGTGCCAAAAATGGGTGTTTGCGGGACCAAAGTTGTGGGGTTGCTGTGGTTTGGTACCAAAAATGGGTGTTTGCGGGACCAAAGTTGTGGGGGTGCTGTGGTTTGGTGTCAAAAAGTGACATTTGCGGGACCAAAGGTGTTGGCCACACCGCTGGCAAGTGCGCCAGCCAGCGGTTCAAAGCTGCTGCGCAAGCTCAGCCCAGGGGCTTGCTCCGCCAGCTTTGTGCCAATGATATATATAATTTCTCTTGGAAAGATTGATTTATCGTATAAATACTTTTTTTTATGGTCAGTAATTTTATGGATGAGAGTGCTTTTGGAGGAAAGTCTGTATGGCATGTGTGTTCGCCAGGTGAGAATCAGTGTGTATTGTTTAGGGATTCTGATGATTTTAGGTATGGGATGAATATTGTTGGTATTTCATCTTTGGTGTATAAAGATTCTGTCGGGATACTCACTTTTGAGTTGATGAGCAATCATGTGCATTTTGTTCTGAGTGGAGACATTTCTGATGTTGAGAGTTTTTTTGATTATTTCTATAAAAGACTCAGACGTTTGTTTATCAGGCAAGAGAGATTGTCTGATCTAAAGGGTTTTATGGCAAATTATTATCTGGTGGACTCTGAGAGCTATTTGAGGAATCTTATTGCATATGTGAATAGGAACGGTTATGTGGTTAATGTGAACGAAACACCTTTTTCATATTTATGGGGTGCAAACAGGTATCTTTTTAATGAGGCTTTTGCATTGGAGGCGAAAGTTTTCTTGAGTTCTATTCCTAAAAAGAAGAGGAATGAGTTTTTCCATATTAAAGATATCAATTTTCCTGATGATTATTATATGGTTGATGGATATATTTCTCCCAAATGTTACTGTAAAATATTTGAGTGTGAGACTCTTTACAAGAATGCGCATCATTATTTTTCGTTGGTCTCCAGGAATGTTGAATCTTTTAAGGATATTGCTCAAATTGCTGGTGATAAACTCATCTATACAGATGAGGAGATGTTTTCTGCTTGTATTTATTTTGCTAAGAAAAATTTTGAGAAACAAAAGATTTCTCTGCTTGACCGTAATGAGAAAATTGAGCTGGCCAAGCATTTGTATTTCAATTATAATGCGTCTAATAAACAGATTTCAAGGTTGCTGAAAATAGAAGACTCAATAGTGAGAACATTGTTCCCAAAAGCGAGATAAGTTTGTAGATGGACATGTGTTGTTATATGTAGTTTGGTCCCCAAAAGTGGCATTTGCGGGACTAAAGTTGTGGGGGTTGCTGCGGTTTGGTGCCCAAAAGGGGTTTTTGCGGGACCAAAGTTGTGAGGTTGCTGTGGTTTGGTGCCCAAAAGGGGTGTTTGCGGGACTAAAGTTGTGAGGAATAAGTAACAATAGAACTTTTTGGGCTTGAGAGGTGTTTATGGGGATATTTAATTGCAAAATTTATGAAAGCGGTTTGTTTGTTATGTTGTGCCATGAGTATTTCTTTGGCGTTGTGTGCGTGCGACACGGGTGAAAATTTAAAGAAGGTGAGTACTGAGGTACTGAAAGCGTTTGAGCAAAGGTATCCGCAGGCTGAGCAGGTGGAGTGGGAGCGTGATGGGCGTTATTGTGTTGCCGAGTTCCGTTCACCTTATTCTCAGCCGGGTGCACCGGTGATGGCTGTTCCTCTACAGATGTTTGAGATGGAGGCCTGGTTTGATAATTTGGCTAATTGGCGTATGACAATAATTGATGCTAATTACACCTTGCTTCCACCGGAGGTGACCAATGGTTTTACTGTAAGCCAGTACGGCAATTGGCATGTTGATGAAGTTTCTATTGTAGAACTTAACGGAAAAGATCCGGTTTACATTCTTGAGATAGAGAACAATGGATCTGAAAAGACATTATATGTTAATCAACGGGGAGTGATTGTCAAAGAAAAAAAAGGCTCCCCTTATAGTTATAAGGATTTATTGTAACCCCCAGTATTTTTGTGTATCTTTGCCCCGCAGTTTCATCAGCTGCGGGGTATTTGCTTATGTTCAAGTGGTTTAAGAAAAAACGTGATTATTTTGCGCACTCAACTGCAGTTGTAGATAAAGGGGCAAGTATAGCTCCTGGGTGCAAAATTTGGCATTTTTCCCACATAATGAGTGGCGCTGTCTTGGGCCAGGGATGCAATATTGGACAAAATGTTGTGGTATCTCCAGATGTAATATTGGGCAAGAACTGTAAAGTGCAGAATAATGTAAGCATTTACACTGGAGTAACATGTGGTGATGATGTCTTTTTAGGACCAAGTTGCGTATTTACAAATGTTACAAACCCCAGAAGTGCCGTAAACCGCAAAAATGAATACAAGAATACCCATGTGGGCAAAGGTGCTTCCATAGGTGCTAATGCCACAATTGTCTGCGGCCACAATATTGGAGAATATGCATTTATTGGGGCCGGCACAGTGGTTATAGAAGATATCCCCCCATATGCCCTTGTTGTAGGGAACCCTTCCCGACAAATTGGGTGGATGAGCAGAATGGGTGCCAAACTGGAGTTTGTGGCTTTGTCGGGAGAAGAAGAGAAACTGTCGGGAAAAGAAGATATTATGGAGGCAATATGTCCTTTGAGTGGTGAAAGATATATTCTGAGGGGTAACAGGGTTGAGCTTGTTAAATAATTGACAAACAAAGAGTAAATTAAATATATATTATGAAATTTTTTATTGATACTGCTAATTTGAGCCAGATTGAAAAGGCTCAGGAGATGGGAATCCTTGATGGCGTAACTACTAACCCAAGCCTAATGGCTAAAGAGGGTGTTAAAGGTCAGGAGGAGATTTATGCACGCTATAAAGCTATCTGTGACATTGTTGACGGTCCTGTAAGTGCAGAGGTTTTTGCAAATGATTTTGAGGGTATGGTTGCTGAGGGCGAGGCTCTTGCGGCTATTGATCCAAAAATTACTGTTAAGCTTCCATGTACTGCTGAGGGTATTAAAGCTGTAAAATATTTCTCTAAAAAAGGTATTGCAACCAACTGTACACTTGTATTCTCAGTAGGTCAGGCTCTATTGGCTGCTAAAGCAGGTGCTACTTTTGTAAGCCCATTTGTTGGCCGTTTGGATGACATCTGCGAGGATGGTGTTGGTCTTGTAGCAAAGATTGTTGACGTATACCGCTATTATGGTTACGGCACAGAGGTTTTGGCTGCTTCTATCCGCCATACACAGCATATCATAGCTTGTCTTGAGGCTGGTGCAGACGTTGCAACTTGTCCGCTTTCTGCTATTGAGGGTCTTTTGAAACACCCAATGACAGATGCAGGTCTTTCTATCTTCAACAAGGCTGTTGAGTCAATGAAATAAGACTACGGAAGCTATTTGGTACAGGAGTGGAGAATTTCATCTCTTTTCCGGTTACCGGATGAATAAAGCTCAATTTATAGGCGTGCAGATACAGTCTGCGCGCTTTTTTATTCTCCATAAGGTATTGCTGGCTATTGCAAAAATACTTTTTGTCTCCGTAAATTGGAGCATCAAGCTCCTGCATATGCACACGTATCTGATTCTTGCGGCCGGTCTCCAGTTCAAGCTCTACCAATGATTTTCTGGATTTGGAATTGCTCCCCAGCACCCTGTAATGGGTAATGGCCAGCTGACCTCCATTATCCTTAGGAGAAGAATACACAATAAATGCACTGTTCTCCTTAAGCCAGCTGCGGATGGTGCCTGATGGGAGCTGCTGCCCTTGCTGCTCTTTCCCTGCACCACCTTGCTCTCCTCTTCCCGACAAATCTCCATTCACCACCGCAACATATTTTCGCTCGGTTACAACCTTGTCCCAATTCTCCTGTAGAGCCCTTTTAATCTCCTCGCTCTTGGCAAATACCATAAGTCCGCTGGTCTCCCTGTCAAGCCTGTGCACAATGAACACCCTTGGTGGTGGGGCATACCTCCCTCTGCGGGGAGCCGTATTCCGTACATAATTGCATAATAGCGAATGGGCAGTCATCTCCTCTTTTCCCTTAGCTGTGCCTACGGAAAGAAGCCCCTCCTTTTTTTCAATAACAATTATATAGTTGTCCTCATAGACAATTCTCAGCGGAATGTTTCTCATAATATTTAAAATGTTATTTGCCAGCGGCAGATCTTTGCGGTTTTATCTGCTCAAACCTTACTGCTCGGGATCATGTTCATTTGAGGATATAAACAATAGTACATCTCCCTTATAAAGCGGCATTTGCCCGTCGGGAACATGATACTCGTTTCCCCTTTTTATCATCATTGCCAAGTGTCCTTTAGGTATGTGCATCTTGGCCAGGCTGTTGCCATGCTGCAGCATCTCTTCTGTAAGTACAACTTCATGGAGGGATTTGCTCAATTCGTCGGGAATGTGGATATCAAATTCAGCCTCTGGTTCAGGAGGAAGATTGAGGTGCAGCTTCTTTGCAAACCATCCTATGCTCATTCCCTGCAGGATAAGGGAAAGGAGTGTAATGAAGAATACTATATTAAAGATATCCTTTGATCCCGGGATATTTGCTACTACAGGGTATGTTGCAAAGATGATTGGAACGGCACCTCTTAAGCCCACCCAAGAGATGTATGTCTGAGCCTTAAGTGGAAGGTCCTTGAAAGGTGCAAGGCAGGTGAAAACACTTAAAGGTCTGGCAATGAACATCATGAACAGTCCTATAAGAAGTCCGGCAGGAGCTACATAAATCATCTCATGAGGATTTACCATAAGCCCCAGCATAAGGAACATAACTGTTTGGAAGAGCCATGTGAGACTGTCCATAAAGCTGCTCATCTCTCTCTTTAGCATAACTTTGCTGTTTCCTATAACCAGTCCTGTTATATATACCGCCAGGTATCCGTTTCCGCCTACCATGTCTGTAATGGCAAAGACAATGAATACAACACTTAGTAGCATAACTGAGTAAAGTGCTGTATTTGAAAGTTCTATGCGGTTGATTAACCATACTGTGAGTTTTCCTACTACAACACTTATAATGATGGCGTAGCCAAACTGCAAGACAAAATCCAGTGCAATACCCCATCCGCTGACATCTCCAGGACTCTGGATTACCTGAATAAGCATAACTGTGAGCAGGTAGGCCATAGGGTCATTACTACCGCTCTCCAGCTCAAGAAGTGGCTTAAGATTGTGTTTGAGCTGCATTTTTTGTGAACGGAGTATACTGAATACAGAGGCTGAGTCTGTTGATGACATGGTTGCTGCCAGCAGGAATGAGACCATAAGAGAGAACTCTATGTTCATTCCGGAAATTCGGGTAAGACAAAAAATGAATGCTCCGGTGAGCAGCGTTGTAAGCAACAGTGCAACGGTAGAGAGG
>JAZTYE010000020.1:0-39544 GCA_045636765.1 Candidatus Egerieisoma sp. | reverse complement strand
GGCAACTTTTCTCTCTGCAGAGTCGGTATTGACTTTCTGCACGCTCTCCTCCATCTTCTGCATCTGCTCCTTCATGAGCTTGAAGGTGGCATTTAGAGGGTCTATGATTTTTGAAACCTGTTCGCGGTTAACCTCTCCAAGTTCCTCCTGTCTCATCTTGAGCACCTTCTCTGATGTGGTCTGCATCTGCTCCCTGATGAGATTTATCTGGCTCTCTACCTGCTCTTTGTTCATTGCCTTAAGGGCCTCAATCTGCTTCTCGTTTGCCTCCTTAATTGTGGCCACCTGTTTTGAGTACGACTCCTGTATTGTTGCAAGCTGCTGATTATATGCTTCCTTGGCTGCAGACAACTGCGCACTGCATGATTCCTGCAGTTCCGTTTTTTGTTGTTCAAGCATCTGTTTTTGCTGCTCAAACAGATTTCTCTGCTCCTGCAAACGCCCCTCAATATCAGGTATATGCACACTCTTCTTCCCTAAAATGAAACCTGCTGCTCCGGCAGCTGCAACTGCCAGCAACCCAACTGTAAAAAATATTTCCATAAACTCTCAATTAACATTTACAAATATACCACATAAATCATGAAAACTTACATCAGTTGGTACTCAAATGAGAAAATATCAGAGGGGAAGGAAAGAGAGAGTGTGCCACCAAAGTTTGTACAGAAAATGCCCAAATAATGCACAAAAAAACTCCCGGGGAGATCCCCGGGAGCGTATTACTTTTTAAAATAGGTTATTACTCAATTTTTATCTTAAAGCTGGTCAAAATCTACATCAGAAAAGCTTTTCTCACCTGTGCCCTCAGTGTAAACTCTTTCAGTTACAGGACATTTGTCTTTTATGAACTTGATTACCTCTTCCAATCCCTCAGTGAACTTTTCAAAGTCCTCTTTGTATAGGAAGATTTTGTGTTTGTCGTATACAAACCTGCCATCTTTGTCCACTCTTCTTTTGCTTTCTGTTACAGTTAGGTAGTAGTCATTACCTTTTGTTGCCTTAACATCAAAGAAATAGGTTCTCTTACCTGCTCTTACCGGTTTGGAGAATACATCATCACCATTGCGCTCCTGCGCTCCCGCATTATCAAAATCCTCGAAATACATAATTATTTGCTGTTAATTTTAAAAAGTTTAACAAATATAAAATATTTTTTTGAGAGTAATAATCTATATTTGCAAAATATTTCAAATTTTGACATTTATGCTAACCAGAAGACTAATTAGGGTAAAGGTATTCAAGGAACTTTTTGGAAAAGTGGTTCAGGGGACTGATTCCCTTATGCAGGCAGAGAAGGAGCTCATACTATCTTGCAGCAAGACCGTAGATTTGTATTGCTTCTTGTTGGGATTGCCTTCGGCCCTAAAGAAAACTGCTGAAATGAAGATTGAGGCTGGACTTAAGAAGTTCCATCCTACTGCCCAGGAGGCTAATCCTAACAGAAAATTTGTAGACAACCAGTTCATTGCAATATTAGAAGAAGATTCGGCCTTTGCACACCATTGTGCAAAGAAAGGTCTTGTTTGGGGTGAGTATGATTCTTTTGTTAAGAAACTATATGCATCTGTAATCTCAAAAGAGTACTTCAAAGAGTATATGGAGAGTGGCGCAAACACTCTTGAGGAGGATTTGAAGCTTGTCAAGACCATTTTTGAGGAGGAACTGGAGGATAATGAGCTATTGGAGGATATCCTTGAGGAGATGAGCCTCTATTGGATGGATGACCTTGCATATACAATTAATGTAATACTTAAAAATCTTCCAATAATTGCAAAAAAAGCAAAGGTGGATGTTCCAAATATTTTCCTTAAAGAGGATGACAGGGAGTATGCTCTTAAACTTTTGACCAAATCTATAGTTAATTATGATGAGTATACGGAGCTTGTCTCATCTATGGTGTCAAACTGGGATTTGGAGAGACTTGTGGCAACAGATTTGGCACTTATTGTTATGGGTGTTACTGAGGCTGTTACTTTTGAGTCAATTCCGCTCAAGGTTACAATCAATGAATTTGTAGATATTTCAAAATATTACAGTACTCCTAATAGCAAAGTGTTTGTAAACGGTTTGTTGGACCGTATACTTCAGCAGATGGTTAAGGAGGGCAAGATTGTAAAAAGCGGTAGAGGTTTAGTAGAATAATTTAAAAATGACAGATATGAACACAATGGTAATTTTGCAACAGACTGCACAGGCAGGCGGAAACATGAGTTTCCTTATTATGATGGTACTTATTTTTGCTGTAATGTATTTCTTTATGATACGTCCTCAGCAGAAAAAGCAGAAGGAACTTATGAAATGGAGAGACTCTATACAGAAAGGTGATAAAGTTGTAACTGTTGGTGGTATATATGGTGTAGTTGCTGAGGTTAAACCTGCATATATTCTTATGGAGGTTGATGCAAATGTTAAAATTAGAGTTGATAAAGGTTCTATTGTAAAGGATGTAACTGATATCCCTGTAAAATAATGTTTTCAGGTAATATGAGGTTGCCTTTCAACAGATACAAAAACTTGATGGGAGGGGGGAGAAACTGGATTATTCTGGTTTTCTCTCTTCTTCTTGCTTTTTTTATGTGGAGCATAATGAAGCTGTCGGGAAACTACTCTTCATATGTGAAGTACAGGTTGGAAGTAACATCTAATATTCAGGGAAGGAGCAATATTGCTGTTTCTGATGATCCTCTGGTTATTGGGGCCAAGGCTACCGGATTTAAGATACTTCAAAATAATGGGAATGATGGAACTATCCTCCGTATAGAAGGGGTTGATGCAAAGCATCTGCGCAAATATGGAGATGATGACAAGACATTTTATCTGTTTCCCGATGATATCCGTCAGGCCATACAGGATGCTTTGGGCGCAGATATTAAAGTGGAGTCACTTGCTACTGATACCCTGTTCTTCCAGTTCCCATTACAGGCCAATAAAAAAGTTCCAGTGACAGCATCAGATTTTCTTGTATTTGACAAGCAGTACATGTCATTTGGCCCGGGGGTATTAAAGCCAGATTCTGTTCTGATATACGGTAATATAGAGGATATTGATAAGATAGAGCATGTTATCACTGAGGCTGTAAAAGGGAAGAATATAAACGAGTCAATTACTGCTGTGTTGAATTTGAATCCCATTAATGGGGTAAGATTTTCAACAGACCAGGTGCTGTATACCAGGGAGGTTGGCCGTTATGTGGAGAGCTCAATAAAAGTTCCGGTCACTATAGAGAATGCACCGTCCTATGCAAATGTGGCAATTATACCACAGGAGGTGATTGTAAGATTCCGCTATAAGTTTGGAATACAAGCAGAATACACCGCAGCTGATTTTGCGGTTACAGTGCATTATGATGATATTCTAAGGGAGGATGTGGTAAAAGCCCGCCTGTCTAAAAAACCTGAGGCCGTTCTTGAGGCTGATTTCCAGCCCAAATTTGTAGAGTGTGTATTATAGTATGAAAAATGTAAGGACATTGGGTTGTACAGGAGGAATAGGTAGCGGTAAAAGCTATGTATCCCGCATTTTTGAAAAGATGGGATATCCTGTTTATTTCTCTGATGACAGGGCAAAGTTACTTTATGATACAGATACCTTGCTTTTGCAGCAGATGGTACAATTGCTGGGTGAAGATATTCTGGTGGAGGGTAAATTGGACAGAAGGATTGTTGCCGGAAAAATATTTGGAAATAGTGAGCTCTTGGATGAGGTTGAAAAGTTGGTGCATCCGGCAGTACTCAGAGATTTCCACATATGGAAGGAATATATTTGCAATACGCTGGAGGAGCAAGGCAAATGTCCCGATTTTGTTATTTTTGAGAGTGCCATATTGCTGGAAAAGCCACTTGTAAGGAGATGCGCAGATAAAGTGCTCAATGTTGAGGCCCCTTATAATTTGAGGATAGATAGGGTAATGGCCAGAGATGGGGTTGCAAAGGAACAGGTTGAGGCAAGAATTGCCGCGCAATGGAGCGATGAGCAGCGGGATGCTTTGGCAGATTTTATTATATTTGCAGATTCAAGAAGAGCTTTGCTTCCACAGATTGTGGATGTCATTAAAAAAATGAAATTATAATGGGAATTGGTAAATGGATAACCGGTGCTGTAGGTTGGGCTTTTGGAGGCCCTTTAGGTGGCCTTGTAGGCTATCTTTTAGGTTCTCTATTAGAGGGTGACAACCATCAGTCACAAAGAGTATATAGCAGTGGAAGCAGTTTTTCTGCAAATGAGCAGAGGAACAGTTTCCTTGTATCTTTGCTTGTCCTTTCTGCTGCAGTAATGAAATCGGACGGGAAAGTCCTACGTTCTGAGCTTGAGTATGTAAAGGACTTCATTAGAAGAAATTTTGGAGAGGCTGCGTTGCCACAGGCTTTGCAGATTCTCAAGGCAGCATTGGAGAAGGAGATAAACCTTCCTGAGATATGTGCGCAGATAAAACTGTATATGGAGCAGTCGCAGAGGTTACAGTTGTTCCATTATCTTGTAGGTATAGCAAAAGCAGATGGCCAAGTAAGCCAGGTTGAGATAAGCGACCTTAAGAATATTGCCACATATCTTGGAATACCGGCAGCGGAGGCTGCATCTATCCTGGCAATGTTTGGTGGAAATGATGTTGATACTGCATACAAGGTGCTGGAGATAGAGCCTTCTGCAACTGATGAGGAGGTTAAGAGAGCCTATAAGAAGTTGGCCATAAAGCATCATCCCGATAAAGTGGAGTCACTTGGAGAGGATGTAAAGAGGGCTGCTGAAGAGAAATTCAAGGCAATTGCAGCAGCTTATGAAACCATAAAGAAAGAGAGAGGATTAAATTAATCAAAAAATATAGAAACAGATATTATGAAAACAGATCTTAGAAGAGTATTATCAATCAGCGGACAGCCAGGTTTGTACATGTATATTTCACAGGCAAATCAGGGGGCAATTGTAGAGGCATTGCAGACTAAAAAGAGAACATGCTGCCCTATGAGCGCAAGAATGACATCGTTGTCTGATATCTCAATATACACAGATGAGGAAGAGGTGAAACTTCAGGACGTATTTGAGAAAATGCACGCTCACCTTGGTGAGAATGACGCACCTTCTGCAAAAAGTGATGCAAAAGTCCTTAAAGCTTTGTTTGAGCAGGCTCTTCCTGATTATGACAGAGACAGATTTTATGTATCACACATGAAAAAGGTTGTTGAGTGGTACAATATTCTTAAGAATAATGCATCTTTGGATTTTGAGAATCCAGATGCTGAGTCTGAAACAGAAACTTCAGAGGAGTAATATTGATGTTCAAGGGAGAATTGCAATATAGCAGAGTTAATAAGGTACAGCTTGTAACCTTGGGATGTTCCAAGAATAGGGTTGATTCAGAGCATCTGCTCAAACAGATGGAGAGTGTGGGAGTGGAGATAGTGCCGTCTGATTTTGAGCTATCTTCCAAAAATAAGGTTGATGCAGTCATCCTTAATACTTGTGGCTTCATTAAAGATGCAAAAGAGGAGTCCATTGAGGCTATCCTCTCTGCGGTAGATGCCAAGGAAAGAGGCTATGTAGGTAAGGTTTTTGTTTTTGGTTGCCTTTCCCAAAGGTATATGGAGGAGCTTACCCAGGAGATTCCGGAAGTAGACGGTTTTTTTGGTGCTTTTGACTGGGATGCAGTCCTCAAGGCTTTGGGTGTTGTGAAGGACAGCACATTATTGCAGCAGAGATACCTTACAACTCCAGTACACTACGCATACCTGAAAATATCAGAGGGGTGTGACCGTACCTGCTCATATTGTGCAATTCCCGGTATCAGGGGCAAACATGTATCTGTCCCAATGGAGGAGCTGGTGCAGGAGGCGCGCAATTTGGCCTCAATGGGTGTGCGTGAGCTTATTGTAATTGCTCAGGATACAACATATTATGGCTTGGATCTCTATAGAAGAAGAGCTTTGGGTGAGTTGCTGGATCAACTATGCAAAATAGATGGGATTGAGTGGATAAGGATACATTATTCATACCCGGACCAGTTTCCCGACGATGTGCTGGAAATTATGGCATCAAACCCAAAAATATGCAAATACATAGATATTCCTCTGCAGCACTCATCAACCAAAGTGCTGAAAATGATGCGTCGCTCTATAGATGGTCCACAGACACAGCAGGTGCTGGACCGTATAAGGGAGAAAGTACCTGGGGTAGTAATAAGGACAACTCTTATTGTAGGACACCCGGGTGAGGATACCAGGGAGTTTGGAAAATTGCTGTCTTTTGTGGAGAAGAATAAGTTTGAAAGGCTTGGAGCATTCACTTACTCAGAGGAAGAGGGTACATATGGGGCTCTCCATTTTAAGGATACAGTAAGAGAGTCTACAAAGCAGAGACGTTATGAGGAGCTTATGGAGTTGCAGAGTGAAATCTCACTTTCTGCCAATCAGGCGAGGGTAGGCTCTGTTGAGAGGGTGATTGTAGACAGTTTTACAGACGGTGTGCTTGTATGCCGTTCCCAGAGTGAAAGTCCGGAGGTTGACGGAGAGATTCTTATAGGCAATTTGGGAGGATTTGTTCCTCAACAATTAATTGGTAAATTTGTAACTGCAAGGATAACCGGTGCCAATGAGTATGATCTTTTGGCGGAGATTGTTGCAGTAGATTGAGTACTAACCTAAAACATTTATACAATTATGAAATTATTGGAGGGAAAAGTTGCACTTGTAACCGGTGCAGCAAGAGGTATTGGTAAAGCAATAGCTCTTAAATATGCACAGGAGGGTGCTAATGTCGCTTTTACTGATTTGGTAATTGACGAGAACGGAGAAAATACTAAAAAAGAGATAGAGGCTTACGGTGTAAAGGCTTTGGCTATTGCTTCAAATGCAGCCAATTTTGATGAAGCTCACGCTGCCGTTGAGCAGGTTGTTAAGGAGTTTGGCCGTTTGGATATTCTGGTTAACAATGCCGGTATTACCAAAGATGGTCTTATGATGAGGATGTCAGAGGCGCAGTGGGATGCTGTAATTGCTGTTAACCTTAAATCTGCGTTCAACTTTGTACATGCTGTAACCCCAATCATGATGCGTCAGAGAACAGGTTCAATCATTAATATGAGTTCTGTTGTAGGTGTCCATGGAAATGCCGGACAGTGCAACTATTCAGCCTCTAAAGCAGGAATGATTGGCCTTGCAAAATCTATTGCTCAGGAGTTGGGCTCAAGAGGTATCAGAGCTAATGCAATTGCTCCTGGTTTTATTATTACCGAGATGACTGCAAAGCTTCCTGAGGAGGTACGCGAGAGCTGGAATGCAAAGATTCCTCTACGCCGTGGCGGTACCACAGAGGATATTGCAAATGTTGCAACTTTCCTTGCAAGTGATATGAGTAGCTATGTGACAGGACAGGTGATTTCTGTATGTGGCGGTATGCAAATGTAATTGAGATACAAAATATATGACACTGATTAAATCAATTTCCGGTATCAGGGGTACAATTGGTGGAGCTATTGGCGATAACCTTACCCCACTTGATGCAGTTAAATTCACTGCTTCTTATGCTAAGTGGCTTGTTGGTAACAATCCTGGCAGAAAACTTACTGTTGTGGTTGGTAGAGATGCAAGATTGTCGGGAGAAATGGTAAATGACCTTGTGGAGGGAACCCTTCTTGGCTGTGGAGTAAATGTGATTAATGTGGGACTTTGTACTACTCCTGGTGTGGAGATGGCAGTTGTTGCCAGAGGTGCTGACGGAGGTATTATCCTTACTGCAAGTCATAACCCCAAACAGTGGAATGCCCTTAAACTTCTCAATCAGAGAGGAGAGTTCCTTAATGCTGCAGAGGGTGCAAAAATACTTGAGTATGCAGTTAATGAGGAGTTTGATTTTGTTGAGATAGACCAGATTGGAAAGGTGCTTAGCAGAGAGCCTTATGATGTTGAGCATATTGATGCCGTGCTTGCATTGCCATTGGTAGATGTTGAGCTTGTAAAGAAACAGAATTTTAAAGTGGCAGTTGATGCCGTTAATTCTGTTGGAGGAGTTGTTATTCCTGCACTTCTTGAGAAATTGGGTTGTGAGGTTGTAAAATTGTATTGTGAGCCTACAGGTAATTTCTCACATAATCCTGAACCGGTTCCTGAAAACCTTACAGAGATATGCAAGGTGGTTAAAGAGAGTGGCGCAGATCTTGGCGTTATTGTAGATCCTGATGTGGATCGTCTTGCCCTTGTAAGTGAGACAGGTGAACTTTTTGGTGAGGAATATACACTTGTAGCAATAGCAGACTATGTGCTTTCTAATACTCCAGGAAATACAGTTTCCAATTTAAGCTCTTCTAGAGCACTTAGAGATGTTACAGAAAAACATGGCATGCAGTATAATGCTTCTGCTGTAGGTGAGGTTAATGTTACTACCCTTATGAAAGCTACCAATGCTGTAATTGGAGGTGAGGGTAATGGTGGCGTTATCTATCCTGAGCTACACTACGGAAGGGATGCCCTTGTGGGTGTTGCATTGTTCCTTACCCATTTGGCTAAGAAACAGTGCAAGGTGAGTGAGCTTAGAGCCCAGTATCCTAACTACTTTATCTCTAAGAACAAGATTGAACTTACTCCAGATATTAATGTAGATGATGTTCTTGTTAAGATGAAGGAGAAGTATGCTTGCGAGAAGGTTACTGATATTGATGGAGTTAAGATAGATTTCCCTACAGAGTGGGTTCATTTGCGCAAATCAAATACAGAGCCTATTATCCGAATCTATAGTGAGAGTAAGGATGAGGAGAGTGCAAATGCACTTGCCCAGAAGATAGTTGGTGAGATTAAGGAGATTTGCGGTTTGTAGAAGGTTTGGCTATGAGGTTCTTGTGTTGTATATTGTTTTTTATGCTTGTGGCGTGCGCTCCTCAAGCGTCAATTATGCAGGTTGAGGTTAAGGATACACCTGGAGAACACATAGCAGTAGATAATAAGCAGATTGCAGTTTTTGCAATTGCAGGTGCCGGATATGGGGACAGCCTTAGGATAGAGAGGGCTGCAACAGCGTTGGCAGAAAAGTTTGAACAGGATAGGGGGTGTACAGACCCTCTGCCTGTTTTTTTATTGTCGGAGCTTGATTTTTACAAAAACGATAGCGGATCCTATGATAAAGAGGTTATACGTACCCTAATGTACAATAGTGGTGCGGATATGCAAATTTTTCTTCACTCCCTTAAGTTTGGTAATTATAGTGTAAGTAGCGTTGCAGATTATCTTAGCGATTATGGTCACAGAATGGTACATATTCCTTACTTGGCGAGTGTAGATGTTTATGATGCAATTGCAGATTCTCTCATTTATAAGGCAACAGTAAGGGATTCAATCTATATGAGTTTAGTATCAGAGGTCTCCATAAAGGATTATACAGCTTTGGTAAACAGTAAACTTCCAGAGATTTCTGCTATAGCTGGTGAGACAATTGCAACATTGTTGTCTGAACAATGGAGCACTCAGGAAAGGATGTTTATAAACTTCCCTGATGACTCAAAATGGGAGAGGGGTATCAGTCTTGCAAATGATTTCAAATGGAAAGAGGCCATTGGACAGTGGATACCACTGGTTAAAGATCCCAACTCCAGAAAGGCTGCATATGCAGCATACAATATTGCTGTAGCTTGTGAGATGATGGGGCAAATGCAGCTTGCAGGGGAATGGATAGATTACTCAGTGAAAAAATTCAGTTTTGATGATAATCTTAAATTTAAGGAGTATATCAAAAAGAAATAAAGCGTACCGTAGCGGCACGCTTTATTTGTATGATGTGTGTTGTGTTACTACAGGATGTTGAGGCTCTGCTCTTTTATCTTTTCAAGTTCGTCTTTCATTTTTACCACCCATTTCTGGATTTCTGCATGGTTGGCCTTTGAACCCATGGTGTTTATCTCACGGCCCATTTCCTGCGCTATGAAACCAAGTTTCTTCCCGGGATAAGGTTCTGAGTTGATGGTTTCCATAAAGTATTTGCAGTGTTGGCGCAACCTTACTTTTTCTTCGTTGATGTCAAGTTTTTCTACATAGAACACTATCTCCTGTTCCAGGCGGTTCTCATCCGGGTTAATGCCCAATTCGTCAATACGGGCTTTTATACGGTCTCGTACAGCTTGGACACGGCTTTGCTCGTGTTTTTCAACTTCTGCAACGTATGATTCAATTAATGCAACTCTAGATGTTACATCATTGTAAAGGATTTCACCCTCTTTTGAACGGAAATCATTCAACGCAGCAACGGCATTGTGGATAGCCTCCTCCAGCGGAGCCCAAGTCTCGTCTGTCATCTCCTGCTTCTTGGTCTCAATTACATCCGGCATGCGGAGGATTGTAGCCAGGAGATCATTCGGGTTCTGGCTCTGTAGTGCGCAGGCACCAATTTCATTGCCAAGAGCGGTTATCTGCATGAAGTAGTCCACCGCCAGGTCCATGTTTATTTTCTTGGCGCTGTCTGCTGCATTCTGCTCTATGTTTGCAAAAAGGTCTATGTTTCCTCTTTGAAGCTCTTTTGCTATATATTGTCTTACGGCCATCTCTTTCTCTCTTGGGATAAGGGAGCTTTTTATGCTTATGTCTGCATTTTTGCCGTTAAGGGAGCGTATTTCTATTGTTATTTTGCTGTCGGGAAGAAGACATTCTGCTTTCCCGTAGCCTGTCATTGATTTTACCATTCTTGATTTTTTGTGATACCCTGCAAAGTTATATAAAAATTGAGTATATTTGCTTGTTAATTTTTACTACTATGGAAGAAGTTAAAAACGAGGTGGCGCAGGAGCGTCAGTTGAATTTTATTGAAGAGATAGTTGAGAACGATTTGGCAACCGGTAAACATCAGAGTATCCTTACCCGTTTTCCACCGGAGCCAAACGGTTATTTGCATATAGGACACGCAAAAAGCATTTGCCTTAACTTTGGCTTGGCTAAAAAATATGGTGGAAAAACCAATATCCGTTTTGATGATACCAATCCTACAAAAGAGGATGTTGAGTATGTTGATTCAATCAAACAGGATGTAAAATGGTTGGGCTTTGAGTGGGCCAATGAGTTTTATGCTTCCGATTATTTTGAACAGCTTTATGTTTGGGCGCAGGAGCTTATAAAGAAGGGCCTTGCTTATGTTGATGACCAGAATCAGGAGGAGATCAGGGCTACCCGTGGTACAGTTAACCAGCCCGGTATAAACAGCCCGTATAGGGACAGAAGTGTTGAGGAAAACTTGAGATTGTTTGAGGAAATGCGCCAGGGCAAATATAAAGAGGGAGAGAAAGTGTTGCGTGCAAAGATTGATATGGCGCACCCTAACATGATGTTCAGGGACCCTCTAATGTACAGAATCAACTACTCACACCACCACAGGACAGGAGACAAATGGTGTATCTATCCAATGTATGATTATGCTCACGGACAGAGTGATTCAATTGAGGGTATTACACACTCTATTTGTACTTTGGAGTTTGATGTGCACCGTCCGCTATATGATTGGTTCATTGAGAAACTTGAGATTTTCCCTTCTCATCAGTATGAGTTTGCCCGTTTGAACCTTACATACACAGTAATGAGTAAACGTAAGCTTCTTGAGCTTGTAAAGAACAACTATGTACGCGGCTGGGATGACCCTCGTATGCCAACCATCTGCGGTATCCGCCGTAGGGGTTATACTCCGGAGAGTATCCGTCTGGTTGCAGAGAAGGTGGGCGTTGCAAAACGTGACAACACAATTGACCTTTCATTGCTTGAGTGGTGCGTAAGGGAGGACTTGAACAAACGTTCAAACAGATATATGACTGTGCTTGACCCTATCAAGCTTGTAATTACAAACTGGGAGGACGGAAAGGTTGAGGAGTTCCAGGCACCTCTTAACCCTGCAGACCCTGACGGTCCAAAACGTACTGTGAAGTTTGCAAAGGAACTTTACATTGAGCGTGATGACTTTATGGAGGAGCCTCCTAAGAAATATTTCCGCTTGAAACCTGGTGGAGAGGTTCGTATGAAATACACCTACATCATCAAATGTGAGGAGGTTGTAAAAGACGAGAACGGAAATATTGTAGAGATCCGTTGTACATATGACCCTACCAGCAAACCTGGTGCAGGCGAGTGGCGTTCAGTTAAAGGTACCATTCACTGGGTAGCTTGTTCAGAGGCTAAGGAGATTGAGGTGAGACTTGTAGACCGTCTGTTTACAGAGCCTTTCATGGATGCAATTCCAGAGGGTACAGATTATAAGGATTACTTGAATCCGGATTCAATGAACATCATTACCGGTTATGCAGAGCCTGCATTGCTTGAGGATAACAGTGGTATAGCAGTTCAGTTTGAGCGACTTGGTTACTTTGTTAAAGACCAGGATTCAACCTCTGAGAAATTTGTGTTCAACAAGACAACCGGATTGAAAGATACATTTAAGAAATAGTATCTTCTTCCCGACAGATAAACAATAAAAGCTGAGTCATGCACATGACTCAGCTTGTTTTTTATACGAACATATTTTTGTAAATTAGCAGAAAAATAGGAGGATAGTTTATGAAATATATAGGAGCACATGTGAGTGCAAGCGGAGGCGTGTATAATGCACCGGTAAATGCACACAATATTGGGGCTACAGCTTTTGCCCTTTTTACAAAGAACCAGAAACAGTGGGTAGCCAAACCGCTTACAGATGAGGAAATAGGCCTTTTTAAGGATAATTGTGCCAAGTATGGTTATACTGCCGCGCAAATTTTACCGCATGACAGTTATCTTATCAATTTGGGAAGCCCAAAGGAAGAAGGTCTGCAGAAATCAAGAGCCGCATTTATAGATGAGATGCGCCGTTGTGAGCAATTGGGACTGGACAGACTTAATTTCCATCCTGGGAGCCATCTTAAGGAGATATCTGTAGATGAGTGCCTTGCTACAATTGCCCATTCAATAAATCTGGCATTGGACAAGACGCAGGGTGTTACTGCCGTAATTGAGAATACTGCAGGCCAGGGTACCAATCTTGGCTATACTTTTGAGCAGATTGCGCAGATTATTGATCAGGTTGAGGACAAGAGCCGAGTAGGTGTATGTATAGATACCTGCCACAGTTTTGCTGCGGGTTATGACCTTTCAACGGAGCTGGGGTTTACCCAGGTGTTTGAGCATTTTGAAAATGTTATAGGATTCAAATATTTGAGGGGTATGCACCTTAATGATGCAATGAAGCCGCTTGCCAGCAAGGTTGACCGTCACAGCACTTTGGGTAACGGTGTGCTTGGTGTGGTGCCGTTCCAGATGATTATGAAGGATCCTCGCTTTGACGGTATTCCGCTCATTCTTGAGACACCGGATCCGGATATCTGGGCGCAGGAACTGGATACCCTCAGAAGCTTCCAATAAGATAAGGGCCTTAGCTGATTTGTGAGTAATCAGTTGGGGCCTTTCCTTCTTTTTTAAGTGTTGCCAATTGGGTGCGGAGAAGGGCGTTTGCAGGGTGGGTGAGCTGCGGGTCAGCTTCCAGTACCGCAAGTGCAAGCTGCCGGGCATCCTCAAGAATTTGGGAGTCCTTTGCAAGGTTGGATATATGCAGGTCCATGGCAAGGCCGCTTTGGCTTGTACCCTCAAGATCTCCCGGGCCACGCATGCGCAAGTCTGCCTCTGCAAGCTCAAATCCGTCATTTGTCTGGCACATCAGATCAATCCTTTGGCGGCTCTCCTTGCTCATCTTGTAGCCTGTCATAAGGATACAATAGGATTTCTCGGAGCCTCGTCCTACACGCCCCCTGAGCTGGTGCAGCTGACTTAGACCAAAGCGCTCTGCGCTCTCAATAATCATTACCGAGGCATTAGGCACATTTACACCTACCTCAATTACAGAAGTGGCTACGAGAATGTGTGCACGTCCGCTGGCAAACAGATCCATATCGTGCTGCTTGTCCTCATTCTTCTGCTTTCCGTGCACAACAGCTGTTATATATTCCGGGGCCTTAAATTCTTCAATTATAGTTTCGTATCCCTCCTGAAGGTTCTTGTAGACCATCTTCTCGCTCTCCTTAATTAGGGGATATACAATGAAGATTTGCCTTCCTGCCTTAATCTGCTCCTTCATGAATGCAAAGATACGTCCCCTTTGGGCCTCTGTGGCGTGCATTGTCTGTACAGGTTTTCTTCCTGGTGGGAGCTCGTCCAGTACGGATACGTCAAGGTCTCCGTATAGGGTCATTGCCAATGTGCGTGGAATTGGTGTTGCGGTCATAACCAGGATGTGTGGAGGAACAGGTGATTTGTCCCACAAGCGGGAACGTTGCTCAACCCCAAAGCGGTGTTGCTCATCTATTACTGCCAGTCCAAGATTCCTGAACGCTACCGTATCTTCTATAAGGGCGTGGGTCCCGACAAGTATCTTTATCCTGCCTTCTGCCAATGCCGGGAGCAGCTCCTTCCTTTCCTTTGCCTTTGTGCTTCCGGTAAGAAGAGCAACTGACACCCCTGTTGGAGCAAGGAGCTCTGAAATGCCTTTGTAGTGCTGCTGGGCCAAAACCTCAGTTGGGGCCATTATACAGGCCTGAAAACCGTTATCAACAGCCAGCAATGAGCATAATACGGCAACAAGGGTTTTGCCGCTTCCTACATCTCCCTGTAGCAGACGATTCATCTGTTTACCGCTCTTCATGTCTGCGTGCATCTCCTTTATTACCCTTTTTTGAGCCCCTGTAAGTGGGTAGGGGAGAGATGAGTAGCATTTGTTGAAAGCTTCTCCTACCTTTGGCATAGGTATGCCTCCGTCATTGCGCATGCGGATACTCTTCTGTTTGAGCAGCCCCAGTTGCAGATAGAAGAGCTCTTCATATTTGAGACGCAGCTGTGCTCGGGCAAGTGTGGCATTGTCTGTAGGGAAGTGTATATTCTTCAGAGCCTCCTGCAGTGGACAAAGTTTCTTTTTTTGCAGCAGGTATGAAGGTAAGCTGTCGGGAATGGAAGAAAGGTACTTTTCCAGTATTGTCAGCTGGAATTTTGATATTTGTTTATTTCCAATTCCGCTGTTTTTTATTTTTTCTGTACTGGAATATACCCCCATCATGGAGCTTCCTCCATAGAGGATCTCATCTGTGGGTAAATTGAGCTCCGGATGAACCATGTTTATAACTCCGTTGAACTCGGACGGCTTGCCAAAGGCAATGTATTCCTGCCCAACCTTTATCTTCTCCTGTATCCATTTTATCCCCTTAAAGAATACCAGCTCCATCCTGCCAGTAGGATCCTGTAGGGTTGCAACAAACCTTTTGCTGCGAGGGGAGTCTCCTGTAGTGGCTGTGGAGATTATTTTGCCGCGTACTTGAATATAGGCCATTGTGGGCTGTAACTCACTAATTGTATATACTTTGCTGCGGTCTATATATCGGAATGGAAAAAAATACAGCATATCCCTGAACGTGAATATCCCAAGCTCCTTACCAAGAAGCTCACCCCTTTTGGGCCCTATACCAGGGAGAAATTTTATATCTGTATCAAGGATGTTAGCCATATGACAAAGGTAATAAAAATAGTAAAAGTCTGTTTTTTTTATTACCTTGCAAAGTTTTAATTGAGATTTATATGACACGCAAGATAGTTATTGGAATAACACAGGGAGATACCAACGGTATAGGATATGAGGTGATTATAAAGGCATTGTCTGATGCCAGGATACTTGAGATGTGTACTCCTGTAGTATACGGATCATCAAAAGCTTTTGGCTTTTACAGAAAAGGTATACCGGAGACAGACAACATAAATACAAATGTCATTTCGTCAGCTAAGGATGCACATCCAAAAAGGGTGAACATAGTAAATTGCCTTCCGGAGAATCTGCAGATTGATCCGGGTCAATGTACTAATGAGGGTGCCAAAGCTGCAATTGTGGCATTGGAGAAGGCTGTACAAGAGATGAAGGAAGGGCATTTGGATGCAATTGTTACAGCACCGTTCAATAAAAGATCAGTTACTGAGGAGACTTTCAAGTATGCCGGACATACAGAGTATCTGATAAATGAGTTTGAAGCAAAGGATGGTCTTATGTTCCTTTGCTCCGACAAGATGAGGGTAGGAGTAGCTACAGGCCACATTGCAATATCAAAAGTGCCACAGGCTCTGAATGAGGATCTTATTGTAAGCAAACTCAAGATTATGAACGAGTCTCTTTTGAGAGACTTTGGTATTGTAAAGCCAAAACTTGCAGTATTGGGACTCAATCCGCACTCGGGAGATAAAGGTCTTATGGGAGATGAGGAGCTTAACATCATTGGCCCTGCAATAAAGAAAGCAAATGAAGAAGGGGTTCTTGCATTTGGTCCATATCCTCCCGACGGATTCTTTAGTGTGAATATGCAGTACAAGTTTGATGCAGTATTGGCAATGTATCACGATCAGGGACTAATACCATTCAAGTCACTGGCGTTTGATAGCGGAGTAAACTTTACAGCAGGTCTTCCAATTGTAAGGACATCGCCTGACCATGGAACGGCATTTGATCTTGCAGGAGAGAATAAGGCAAACCCACAGTCTATGATCAGTGCAATTTATCTGGCGGCAGATGTATTCAGAAACAGAGAGAGATATGATCAAATGAGGGAGAACCCTCTTAAGGTTAAAGAGTTTGAAGCTCCGCAGAAAGAGAGACCCGGTAAACCCGTAATAGCATAATGCAGCCTATAAATTTATATACGGATGGTTCATCCAGAGGAAATCCCGGTCCAGGAGGATACGGGATTGTCCTTACTTGTGGCCCCCATAGAAAAGAACTTAGCGGAGGTTTCAGTTGTACTACCAACAACAGAATGGAACTTTTGGCTGTTATAGTGGGTCTTGAGGCAATAAAAAGGCCCAATGCCCAGGTGAACATCTATTCAGATTCCTCTTATGTGGTAAAGGCCATAAATGAGGGATGGCTTGCAAATTGGGTAAAAAAAGGGTTGCACAAGCAGAAAAATGCTGATTTGTGGGAAAGGTATATAAGAATTGCCTCCAAGCATCAGTTGAGGTTTTTCTGGATAAAAGGACATGCCGGACATCCGGAGAACGAGCGCTGTGACCAGCTGGCTGTAGATGCGGCAACATCACAGGAGCTGGCTCAGGATTTTGGCTATGAAAACTCCTGAAACGGGAGGGTAAAAATTTTTAATACTCAGGTAAAAAGGTTATATTTGTACTCACTACAAACGTGAATTTTTATGATTACATTTTTTGAAAATGAGAATCTCAGATATGCCATGATAGGCAGCGGCAGCTGGGCTACAGCGCTGGTGAAACTGTTGCTTAACCATCAGCAAAGCATATCGTGGTTCATGAGAAATCAGAAGAATATAGACAACATAAGGGAAAACCATCACAGCCGTTCATATCTTCAGTCGGTATTGCTTGATCCTACAAGGCTTAATATGAGTACAGATATCAATGAGGTGATAGAGAGTGCAGATGTCCTTGTATTTGCTGTACCGTCGGCTTACTTTTTGAGCGTAATGAAGAACTTTACAGGTTCGCTTGAGAACAAGTTTATAATATCGGCAATCAAAGGCTTTGTAGATGAGAATAACCTTACAATTGCCGAGTATTTCAATCAGATTCATAAAATTCCGTTTGACCGTATTGGAATTATCAGCGGTCCTTGTCATGCGGAAGAGGTGTCAATGGAGAGGCTCTCATATCTTACCCTTACAAGCAAGCACATAGAGGTGGCAAGAGCGTTGTGTGATGTTTTTGCCTGCCGTTATATAAAGACAACTCCAAGTACAGATATCTATGGAGTGGAATATGCCGCAGCACTTAAAAACATTTATGCAATAGCGGCAGGTATCTGCCATGGCCTTGGATATGGAGATAACTTTATGGCAGTCCTTATGACAAATGCATTCAATGAGTTGGCAACATTCCTTAATGCCACTCATCCCGACAGCAACCGTGTAGTGAAGTCTGCCGCATATCTTGGAGACCTTCTTGTAACAGGCTACTCACAGTTCAGCCGCAACAGGACTTTTGGAAACATGATTGGTAAAGGATACTCAGTAAAGAGTGCACAAGTGGAGATGAGCATGGTTGCAGAAGGGTATTATGCCAGCCGATGCATTAATGAGATAAATAAGGAGTATAGAATAGACATGCCTATTGCAGAAGCTGTTTACCGTATACTTTACGAGGAGAGATATCCTCCTTTCGTTATAAAACAATTGACAGAAGAATTATTTTAGAACAATAAAACAATAATATAATGGTTTCAATTAACTTAAAAGCTGCTGAAGGCTTTATTTCAGAGGCTCTATTGAATGAGCAAGTAGAAAAGGCATACGCCGGTTTGGATACAGTGCTTGCAGGTAATGGTGCAGGAAATGATTTCTTGGGTTGGGTTAATCTGCCTTCAGAGATTGACAATACACTAATTGATGCATGCAACAGCATTGTAAAAAGATGGATAGGAAAGGTTGATGCTGTAGTGGTAGTTGGAATTGGAGGTTCATATCTTGGAGCAAAATGCGCCATTGAGGCATTGTCGCATACTTTTGCGGCAAGCATGCCAAATACACATCCTCAGGTTGTATTTGCAGGCCAGAACATTTCTGAAGATTACACAGCAGAGCTTTTGGAGTTTCTTTCACACAGGACATATGCAACTATTGTCATTTCTAAATCCGGTACAACAACAGAGCCTGCAATTGCATTCCGTATCCTTAAAGAGGACATGGAGAAGAGATTTGGCAAAGAGATATGCAAAGAGAGAATTGTAGCAATTACAGATGCGTCAAAAGGTGCACTTAGAACTTTGGCAAATCAGGAGGGGTATACTACATTCGTTATTCCGGATAATGTAGGAGGACGTTTCTCAGTTCTTACTCCAGTGGGTCTTCTTCCAATTGCTGTGGCAGGTTTTGATATCAAAGCCCTTGTAGAAGGTGCAAGACATATGCAGGAGGTTTGTGCAAAGAAAGAGGCTACCAATCCTGCTATCCTTTATGCAGCCGCACGTAATGCAGCATATGCGTTGGGCAAAAAGATTGAGATTCTTGTTAACTATAATCCTAAATTGCAGTATTTGGGTGAGTGGTGGAAGCAGCTTTACGGCGAGAGCGAGGGTAAAGACGGTAAAGGTATTTTCCCTGCATCTGTAAACTTCTCTACAGACCTGCATTCAATGGGTCAGTATATCCAGGATGGAGAGAGAACTTTATTTGAGACAAATGTTCTTGTAAAGAGAGCTTTCCATACTGTTAAGATTGAAAGCGATGAGCAGAATCTTGACGGTTTGAACTTCCTTGCCGGAAAACGTGTTGAGGAGGTTAATAAAATGGCTCAGTTGGGAACACGTCTTGCCCATACAGACGGTGGTGTACCTAATTTTGAGATTGAGATTGAGCAGATTGACGAGTATAACTTGGGTGAGTTGTTCTATATGTTTGAGATTGCTTGCGGTATCAGCGGTTATATGCTTGGAGTAAATCCTTTCAATCAGCCAGGTGTTGAGGATTATAAGAAGAATATGTTTGCCCTTTTGGACAAACCGGGATACGAGGAGGCTTCAAAAGCTATCCGCGAGAGATTGTAATAAAATAATTGCAATCAGGTATATAAAGGGGTAGCTTTATTGAGTTACCCCTTTTGTGTATAGGCGTACAAGCGCAAAAAGGCAGATACTTTATATGGAGGAAAAGATATGGAGTGGAATTTGGTTTTAAGATTGTTTGTGGCAGGAATGCTTGGAGCAATTATTGGACTTGACAGGGAGTACAGGGCAAAGGAGGCTGGTTTCAGGACCCATTTTCTGGTGAGCTTGGGCAGTGCTTTGTTTATGGTCATTTCCCAGTATGGTTTCGGTGCTGTAATTGCCGCTGAGGGTGCAAATTATGATGGTGCAAGAGTTGCAGCGCAGATTGTTAGCGGTATAGGTTTTTTGGGTGCCGGTACCATTATTTTTCATAAACAGTTTATAAGGGGACTTACAACTGCGGCAGGTTTGTGGGCAACGGCAGGTATTGGTATGGCTGTTGGAGGGGGCATGTATTTTATTGGTGTTGCTGCTACTGTCCTTGTACTTATAGGTTTGGAAGTGCTCACATTGGCATTTGGCAAGATTGGATTAAGTTCTGTATCAATTGCATTCTATACATCGGATAAAGAGAATCTGGAAAAGGTAGTTGGAGAGATCAATAAAAAAAGATATCACCTTGTATCATATAATGCTGCAGAGGAGACAATTGGCGGTGTTATTGTATATAAGGCAGAGATAATTATGAAAGTGCGGGGGCACAAGGAACAAAATTCTCTGTTTGTGTTTGTACAGTCTCTAAACAATATATCACAATTGAAAGTAGAGTAATTTATGAATGAACTATTATCAGACTTGGCCCTCATACTTATAGTTGCGGGTATTGTAACAATTATATTCAAGAAACTGAAACAGCCTCTTGTATTGGGCTATATAGTTGCTGGAGCCCTTACCGGTCCATATATTACATTTATTCCCACCGTAAGCAACATTGAGAGTGTTGAGTTCTGGGGTAAAATAGGTGTAATTTTTCTCCTTTTTGGACTGGGCCTTGAGTTCAGCTTCAAAAAACTGAAAAAGGTTGGTGGAGCAGGATTTATAACAGTTTTTACTGAGGTTGTAATGATGTTCTGTATGGGTATTCTTGTAGGAAGATTCCTTGGGTGGAGTTGGGTATCTGCCATATTCCTTGGAGGTATGCTCAGCATTTCTTCAACATCAATCATCATAAAGGCTTTTGATGATATGGGGGTTAAGAACAAGAAGTTTACCCAAATGGTTTTTGGAGCTCTGGTTGTAGAGGATCTGGTTGCAATACTCATACTTGTACTGTTGCCTGCGCTAGTGCTCAGCAAAAACTTCAACGGGGTTGAGCTGGCAGACAAGGTGGCAAATCTGGCGCTTTTCCTTCTTTTGTGGTTTACAGGAGGTGTTTTCTTTATTCCTACAATATTCAGAAAAATAAAGAAGCTGCTTTCAGATGAGACAATGATAGTAGTTTCATTGGGACTTTGCCTGATGATGGTTGTAGTTACAATTAAGGCAGGCATTTCAGAGGCTTTAGGAGCATTTGTTATGGGATCCATACTTAGTGGTACAATTCAAAGTGAGCAGATTGTAAAGATGACCAAACCCATAAAGGATTTCTTTGGTGCAATATTCTTTGTTTCTGTGGGTATGCTGGTTGATCCATCTGCCATTGTGCAGTACTGGCCTCAGGTACTTCTCATCTCAGCAGTGATTATTATAGCAAAACCCCTTGCTGCAACGCTGGGTTTGCTGTTTTCCGGACAGACCCTTAAAAATGCAATTCTCTCGGGAGTATGTTTGTGTCAAATTGGTGAGTTCTCATTTATCATTGTACAGATGGGCTTGGACCATAATGTAGTCCCAAAACATTTGTATCCTGTAATAGTTGCCGTATCCATCTTAACAACATTTATTACCCCTTATTGGATGAAAATGGGTGAACCGCTGTATAATTTTATATATAATAATGTAAAGCCACAATGGCGCGTTGTAATTGAGAGGTTAGGTACCGGCAGAAAAACCCTTAATCAGGAGGGCGAGTGGAACAAGCTCCTCAAATCATATGCACTCAGACTTTTTATTTATGTAGGATGGCTGTTGTTTGTGGGAATACTGTTTACCCAAATATTATATCCTATTATTGTAAGATGGTTTGGTGAGGCAATGCATATAAGGATTCTGGCCTTTGCTGCCAATCTGTTGGCAATGGCACCATTCCTGTGGGCGTTGCTAAAAAGGAAAGACAGTGAAGGTGCGTTTGATAAGATATGGGAGGACAGCAAGTTCTCACGCGGTCCGCTGCTGTTTATGATGATCCTGAAGTACTTGATAGCTATAATAGCAATATCAATTACTTCATCTGCTTATATGGCTGTTGGAGTTGGTGCAGGTCTTACACTATGTGCATTTGTAATATCTGTAATTCTGGTATCCAAGAAGATAAAGCATTACTACTCGAGAATAGAGACAAGGTTTCTCACAAACCTCAACAGTGAGGGTGGTAGACGCTCCCTTATCCTTCCTCGTGAACTGGCAGATGAGCTGCATATAGAGAGGGTGGAGGTGGAACCAAACTCATTCCTTGCGGGAAAGGATATATCCACCATACACCACTCCAAGAAAACTGGAGCACTCATTATTCAGATTCACAGAGGTACAGAGCTTATAGATCTCCCTTCAAATAGAGAGATTATCTTCCCGATGGATGTACTCATTATTCTTGGAACAGACAAGCAGATAATAGATTTTAAGGAGGCTGCAGAGGAGAAGAGAAGCGCGGTGGATGGAAATGGCGCTGAGCTGGAGTTGTTCCAGATAACATTGGGTGAGGACTCGCCTATAATTGGAGAGAATGCAAACATAACCCACATAAGGGAAAAGTTTGGAGTGTTGCTTGTAGGACTTGAGGGGCAGGATAGCAATACTTTTATAAGGACAACATCGGCTACGATAATAAAACCCGGAGATACAATCTGGGTTGTTGGAGAGAAACGCAAAGTAAAGGAGTTGAATTAGGTAAGTATGGAAGGAAGTTTTTTAAGGAGTGTAGCAAAGGCGTTTGTGCATAGAGGGGAGCTGGACTGTATCTTTGTACTGCCAAACAGGCGTTCAATGAAGTTTTTCCAGAAGTATTTGGGCATTGAGTACGGTGCACTGCATGGCAAGCCCATGTTTTCCCCAAAGATTGAGACCGTTAACGAATTCTTTACAGGTTTGAGCGGACTTTCTCTCGCAGATACGGTGGAGCAGCTGTATATTCTTTACAGGGAGTATATTGCAATCAAGTACTCAGGAGATGAGTATGGACAAGCCAGTGTAAAAGAGCCTTTTGACGATTTTGTCAATTGGGGTGATACCATCCTTAAAGACTTTAATGATATAGACAAATATCTGGTTGATGCAAGGCAACTTTTTGCCAATATAAGAGATCTTAAGGAGATAGAGAGTGACTATTCTTATATGACACCTGCGCAGCTTGATGCTGTAAAATGTTTTTGGCAGAACTATCTTAAAGGGGGAACTTTCAGTCAGAAAAAGGAGTTGTTTGGGTCTGTATGGAATATCATGTATGAACTTTATAAAAGGTTCAATGCCGCATTGGAGTGTAAAGGAGTTGGATATGAGGGCCAGATATACAGGAAAGTTGCCCATGAGATTCATAACCATAACTTTGATAAAACAGTTGTCTTTATTGGCCTTAATGCACCAAACAAATGTGAAAGGAGAGTGATGAAGTACCTAGCCCAAACAGGGAAAGGAGATTTTTATTGGGACTATTATGGTCCTATGCTAAAAGATCCACGCAACAGTGCCAATGAGATAATAAGTGATTGTGTAAAGGAGTTTCCATCCAGGTATACATTGGCAGATACATCTGTGGAGCCTGTGGAGCAGAAAATAAGGGTATATGCAACTCCGTCGGGAGTAGGACAGGCGTTTGTAGTTTCAAATATCCTTAATGAGCTTTATCCTCATGTGGAGGTGTCGCAGCAGGATGCATTTTCCACTGCAGTTGTCCTTCCCGACGAAAATCTCCTTATGCCTGTCCTCAATTCCATTCCAGAAAAGTTTGGGGCAATAAATGTTACAATGGGATACCCTATTGCAGCAACAGCATTAGCATCTTTTATGCATCTGCTGCAGCAATTGCAGAGCGATGTGAAAGAGAGGGGAGGGCAGAGGTGCTTTTACCACAAGTCGTTGCTGGAGCTTCTGTCTCATGAGTATGTGAAGAAACTCTCGCTTGAGAGGGCAGTTGAAATTTCAAGAAAGGTGATAGAGGGCAATATGATATATATAAAACAGGATAGCGCAGTTTTGGGTGAGGGGGATGATATATTGTCTATAGTGCTGAAGGTTGTATCTACTCCCAAGGAGATTGCCCTATATCAGATGGAGATACTTAAGGCACTGGATTCCAGCCTTGAGAGTTGGGACAGGGAGTTCGTATACCAATATTACCTTAAGGTAAACTCTTTGTATAAATTGGATATTCCAATGGAGTCTCATACATGGTTCAAGCTGGTTGAAAGATTGTGCAGCGGCATTGTTGTACCGTTTAAAGGAGAACCTTTAAGGGGGCTGCAGATAATGGGAACTCTTGAGACCAGGGCTTTGGATTTTGAGAATGTGATAATAATTTCAGCCAATGAAGGTAAATTCCCATCATCAAATTTAGGGCAGTCCATTGTACCGTATAATCTTAGAGTAGGTTTTGGGTTGCCTACTTATGAACTGCAGGATGGTATTGCTGCATATCATTTCTACAGGAGTATATCCAGAGCCAAAAATGTATATTTGGTTTATGATACCAGAAGTGACGGATTGGGAAGCGGTGAGGCCAGCAGATATATAAAACAACTCAAATATCATTTTGGGGCGGATGTGAAGGAGGTGGCAGTAGCAGCTCAAGGTTCTGTAGAAGGTGACAGGGTGCCGTTGCAGGTTGCAAAGGATGAGGCTGTAATGGAGCAGCTCAGACATTTTACAGAGGATGGGGAAAAGTCCCTTTCTGCAAGCTCACTCAATAATTATATTGCTTGTCCGCTAAAGTTCTATATGGAGACAATTGAGGGGATGAAGGATGAGGATGAGGTTTCAGAGAGCGTTGAGAGCAATGTGTTTGGAAGTATCTTTCACCATGTAATGGAAAAGATATACAGCAAATATGAAGGGAAAGTGGTAACTGCGGATGATATTGCACAGGAGGAGAAGAATTATCAGCAGATTGGGGAACTTATCCTGGAGGGTTTTTCAGAGCATATGCATTTGGATCATCTCAGTGGCCAGCATAAGATAATTGAGGCCCTTATCCGCAAGTATGTATCACTTGCACTAAAGGAGGATATGGGGCTGGCACCTTTCAGATATATAGCAGGGGAGAGACGATTCCGTTATAAGCTCTCTATTTATGGCGGACAAATGAATGTGAATTTTAAGGCTTTTATAGATAGAATTGACTCCCTTGTAGAGGGGAACATTACCAGAATAGCAGATTACAAAACTGGAACCGTTACTGCTCCAGGGGCAAATTTTGAAATTGCGCAATTGTTTGACAAAAGCGGTGACGGCAGGTTCAAGGCCATTTTACAGCTGTATCTGTATGCCTTGATATATTTTAATAATAACTTGGAAAAGGGTGAGGTGATAAATGATGCTATACTTGCAATCTATCCTTTGAAGAAGATAGCAAAGGAGCATCTTGTGCAGATTTTGCTGGAACATGACAATCTTATAGCTTTCCGCACTCTAATAACAGAGTGCGTGGAGGAGATTTTCAATAAGGATATTCCGTTTTATGCCAATCCTCAGGAGAAGCATTGCAACTATTGTAAGTTAAATGCCTTATGTGGCAAATAGGGAGGAAAAGGGATGTTAAATATATATAAAGCGTCGGCAGGAGCCGGAAAGACACATAAACTTACCGGAGAGTATATAAAGTTGCTTTTCTCCAAGGATGAGGCATACAAGCATATATTAGCTGTAACTTTTACAAACAAGGCAACAGATGAGATGAAGCAGAGAATCTTGCAGGAGTTGTATGTGCTGCAGGGAACAGGAGATTCTCCTTATCTTAAGATGATTATGGATTCTACAGGTAAAGATGAGCCGTATGTCAGGAGAGAGGCTGGAAATATTCTTGTTGCCATATTGCATGATTATACCTCATTCAGGGTTACTACCATAGACAAATTTTTTCAGATGGTAATGCGTTCCTTTGCCAGGGAGCTTGGAAGGATGGCTACATATAATGTAGAACTTGACAAGGATTCTGTCCTGTCTGTTGCCCTTGACAGAATGTTCTCAGATTTGGATGAACCCCATAACCGTAAGTTGCTTGAGTGGCTCATTGAGTATTCTCTGGATGCTGTTGATAAAGGTGATTCCTGGAATATCCGTAATGAGATACTAAGATTGGGTGGACAATTGTTTTCTGAGGATTTCAAATTGGCAAGACGGGCAACCGGCAATATGGATGCTGCAATGACTGTAGAACAGGTGGCGGCTTTTAAGAAGTCTCTTAAAGAGAAAGTTGCACACTTTGAACAAGTGATACATAATCTTGCAAATGAGGGGCTTTTATGCATTGCATCGGCATCTTTGGATCTCTCTGATTTTAAGGGCGGAAGCCGTTCTCCATTCAATTATCTCAAGAATATTGTTTCCAATAAGGGGCAGATTACCCCTCCCGGTATAAGTTTCATTGCTTTGCATGGAGATATTACAAAATGGTATACAGGCAAGAAGTGCCCTGCCCAGATTGAGGGAATATATGGGGAACTCAATGAAATTGTCGGGAAGTTAATAGGTCATTTTGACAACGGGTATGTGGATTATGCTACCTCTATGGCCATCCTTTCCAATGTGAATGTTATGGGTATCCTTAATGATTTGTATGCAAGGGTAGTGGATTATTGCAAAGAGAAGAATATTGTGCTTCTTTCTGAGTCTACAGAGTTGCTGGGTAAGATAATTGATGGTAGTGATACCCCTTTTGTGTATGAGAAGATTGGAGCAAGTCTTGATAATTTTATGCTTGATGAGTTTCAGGATACCTCTGCACTCCAGTGGCAGAACTTTTATCCGCTGCTTAAGAACAGCCTTGATAACGGGCAGGAGAATCTTATTGTGGGGGATGTCAAGCAAAGTATTTACCGTTGGAGAGGTTCAGACTGGAATATCCTGGACAGTAAAATTTACAGCCAGTTCCGCTCAGATGAGATTGAAAATCATTCTTTGGATTGTAACTACCGTAGCGGGGCAAATATAGTAGAGTTCAATAACCATTTCTTTGATTATTGTGCAAAGGCTGCAGGGCAGCTTTATGATAACGGGGAGTATGAGGGGACTATAGAGAGGGTCTACGAAGGTTTTGCCCAGCAGGTCTCAGCCAAAGGATATAATGAACCCGGTTATGTGGAGGTTGATTTCATAAGCAACAATGATGATTTTACGCAGCAGGCTCTTGAGTTGTTACCTCTCAAGGTTGGCTCTTTGCTGGATGGAGGATATGCCCAGAAGGATATTGCAATTCTTGTAAGGAGGGCCAGTGAGGGTAATCTTGTAGCCGAGAAACTTCTGGAGTGCGGTTATGATATAATATCAAGTGATTCTTTGTATATAGCATCATCATCTGCAGTGCAGAAGGTGGTTGGAGTACTCAGGGAACTTGATAATCCGGGAAGTGAGTCATTAAGAATAATGAGACGTTTCCATAATATACCCAAGGTTGAATCAGTTGGAGAACATTCACTTTACCAGTTGTGCGAAACAATAATAAGGGAATCTTTGAGTTATCAGGAGCGTAATGATGTTGCATTTTTGCAGGCATTCCTGGATCTGGTGCTTGATTTTACCAATAATCATGGAACCAATATAGCACAGTTTATAAAATGGTGGGATGAAACAGGTGTAAAATGCACAATCTCTGCTCCCGACGATATGGATGCCATAAGGATAATGACCATTCACAAATCAAAAGGATTGGGATTCAATGTGATTATAATTCCTTTTCTTAAGGAGAATCTCGACCATTATCCCAATATGGCTCCTAATCTGTGGTGCAATAGCGGCAATATGCCTGTCCCTGTGAAATATGGAAAAAGCCTTTTGGATACTGCCTTTGAGAAGGAGTATCTGAATGAAAAACTGTGTGCATATATAGATAGTCTCAATACTGTATATGTAGCATTTACCAGACCTAAGAGGGAGCTCATAGTATTTGCACAGGAGACCAAAATGAATAAGAACGGTTATGCTGCCCCATCTGCAGTTGCTGATATTCTGTTTGCATATTATCTTAAATATAAAGATGAAAAAGGTTGGGGCAGTTCAATTACCATTGGACAGAGCGGAGCTCTTCCAGGAGCACAGTCTTCACAAGTAAAATTGGCCATTGCAAATACATTCATGCAAGGAATTGATATGGAAAGGGTAAGGACAGTTGCCCAAAGTGGAACAATAGGGGATGGGGAATCCATAAGGGAGCATGGTATTGCCATGCACTATGTATTCTCGTTGATTACAGACTCTCATAGTGTTGAGACAGCTGTAGAGAGGGCTTGTGCAGAGGGTGTGGCTTCGTGTGGCAAGGAAGAACTTTTGGCAATGGTTAAGGAGAAGATAGAGTCTGTAAAGGAGTATGGATGGTTTGATGACGGTTATCAGGTCTTGAACGAATGCAGTATACTTACAGAAAATGGCCAGGAGAAACGCCCGGACCGTGTACTTGTAAAAGGTTCACAAGCTATTGTTATAGATTATAAATTTGGTATCCGTTTGCCAAGTTACAGAAAACAAGTGAGCAGATATATGGATCTGCTCACAGCTATGGGTTTTACCAATGTTAAAGGTTTTTTGTGGTATCTTTCTACCGGGGAGATAGAACATGTCTAATATGTCTGGCCCTGAAAAACATCAGACTGGTCATAAGGTACAACCTTGCCTGTCATGGTAAGGTTATTGCCGTTGAAGTTAGGATAGATGGTAACAGTAGCCCTGTTGCCGTCTCCACTTAGTTGTATGCTCACTGATGCTGAAACAACGGCTCCCTGATCCATAAAATTATAGTAAACATTGCCATGTTTGTCTGTGTTCATTGTTACATTTGAAACAGTGCCCTCTACAGAAATGCCTCCCAAGCCGTTCAATCCAGGTTTATAGTAGCTTGTTGCAATCTGAATTACAGCTTTTCCCTCGTTCATAGATACAAAGTTTGTAAGTGTTGAAACAAATTTTGTCATACCCTTAGGGAATATAAGCTGGTCAACCTCTATAACAAAAGAACCATCTTTCAGACATTCTACAGCCTGCTGGAACATTTGCTGTTGTTCTGCAGCCATTGCCTTTTTGTGGGCTGCTCTGGCGGCTTTTTTTGCTTCTTGTTTTGTCATGGTGGATTCTGCACCAAACTCCTGAGCATTTACATAGTTAGATGATAAAAGTAAAGTAAGTAGGGCTAACGATAGTAAATAAAATCTTTTCATAATTCACAAATATAAAGTATTGCTTTGTTACCCTTTAGAAACAATAAAGAGGGTGGAATGTTCTCTGATACCACCTCTTTGGAAAGATAGAAATTGCCGGGTAAACAAAAAATGCAGATATCTGTTGAGTGTAGTAGAGCATTTAATTTTAAGTTCAACATTATGAAAAAGTTATTTTTATTAGTGGCGGTTTCTTTATTAGGAATCACCTCTTTTGCCCAGGATGAGACAGTAATTGAGATTCAGGACAAAAATGGACCGTATGTTACAGGCGGTTTCTGGGACAACTGGTTTATATCTGCAGGCGGTGGTGTTCAGGTTTATTTTGGACAGAGTGATAATCATGGTAATTTGGGAGACAGACTGGCTCCTGCATTGGATATCTCCATTGGCAAATGGATTACCCCGTCAGTTGGAGTAAGATTGCAATATTCAGGATTGCAGGTTAAAGGATTCAGTTATGGTAATCTTCCATTCTCGGACGGAAGTGCCGATAACCAAGGTTTCTACAAGGAGAAGTTCAATACAATGAATTTGCATGGAGATTTCTTGTGGAACATTTCAAATGCCATAGGTGGAGAAGCTGACAGATTCTGGTCATTTGTGCCATATACAGGTTTCGGTTGGGCCAGAGCAAATGGCAACGGTATTACTAATAATGAGATAGCAGCCAATTTTGGATTGTTGCACAACTTGAGAATATCAGATGCATTTTATGTAAATATTGATATGAGATCAATGTTGGTAAACCAGAGATTTGCAGGTACTACAGATGGCAGAACCCTTAATGCTTTAGCAGCAGTTACAGCAGGCATCACTTATAATTTTGGCCCTGGAGGTTTCCAGAGAGCATCAGATCTAATTGTAGTAGAGGACAATACTCAATATGTACAGGAGATTGCTGCTTTGGAGGGCCTTCTTGCCCAGGCTGAAAAGAAAAGGGATGAGCTTATGAAGAAACTTCAAAAACAGAATATGGAGCTAAAGGAGGTTCAGCAACAGGAGGTTATGATTCCGGTTCTTCCAAGCCTTGCAATATTCTTTGAAATAGGCAAAGCAGATCTTAATGAGAAAGCAATTATAAATATAGGTTATATTGCTGATGTGCTCAAACAATTCCCTGAAAAGAGATTTGTACTATACGCTTCTGCCGACAAAGAGACTGGTACTCCAGAATTCAATATGGAGCTTAGCCAAAAGAGAGGAGAGGCTGTTTATAAAGTGATGACAGAAAAATATGGTGTATGTGAAGATCAGTTGAGAATTGATGCGGTGGGCTCTTCTGTGCAGAAATTTGATGGAGCACAGCTTAACAGAGTTGTAGTAATTGAAGATAAGGAGTAGAATGAAACGCTTTATGATAATGGTGGCTTGCTTTATGGCAGCCACCTTTTCTGCCCTAAAGGTAAATGGACAGGATACACTGGTGCTTAAGGTCTTGGAGGAAAATGCTCCAAAATATTTTAATGCTCCAGGAATGCCGAGATTTTCCGTTATTGGAAATGAAAGGGCATTTTATTTGGGTATAGGTGGTTATATAAGGGGTACAGCTTCATATGATTTTGGAGATCCTATACAGAGTCCACTTTATTTTATACCATCTGCAATTCCAATGGGAGATAATGCAGGCAACAACTCACTGATGCAGTTCAGTGCAGCATCCTCAAACCTCTTCTTTAACTTTGTGGCTTTGCCTCATACTGAAAATAAAGTGGGTGCATATATAGATTTTGGTTTTGCCCAGGGAATGGGAAATTATGGATTCTCCTTAAAGGCGGCATACCTTACCTACAGAAACCTTACTGTAGGTTATACTACAAGCCTTTTTACAGATGGAGCTGCAGCTGCACAAACAATAGACCAGCAAGGACCAAATGCAATGACATTTCTTTTTAATACTGTTGTTGACTATCAATGGCCAATTAACAAGCACTGGAAAGTTGGTGCCGGATTGGAGATGCCTAAAGTAAATGCAAGTTATCTGAATGATACCAGAGCTGTTAACCAAAGAGTCCCTGACATTCCTTTCTATGTGCAATACAGCTGGAAAGAGGGTAAAGGATGGTTGGGGCTGTCGGGAATAATGAGAAATATGTATTATAGAGACCAGGTTGCAATGAAGAATGATGATGTTTTTGGATTTGGTGTAAAACTGAGTGGTGTTTCACCTCTTTCCAAACGGCTTACTTTGTACAGCCAGAGTGTATTTGGAAAAGGGATCTCTTCTTATGTGCAGGATTTGCAGGGGTTGGGACTTGATATGGTGCCTGTAAGCGGTACAGGTGGAAATATGGAGGCTGTAGAGGTTGTGGCATCATATCTTGGCTTGCAGTATATGATCACCAATAAACTATCCATCTCCTCTACATTCAGTGAGGTTAAGGCATTTCTTCCGGAAAACCAGGAGTATATGGACGGGAGCACATACAAACAAGGTGCATACTGGGTAACAACCCTTATTTATAGAGTCTCCCCGGTTCTTACTACAGGTGCTGAGTATTTGTGGGGTAGCAGAACCAATATGGATGACACTTTCAAGCACAACAATAGATTGCAACTTTCAATGAGGGTGAATTTCTAAACGGAAATATAACTTAAAAAGGGGACTTGAAGTCCCCTTTTTCTTTATTCTTCTCCTCCTTTGAGCTTAAAGGAGTAACTCATGAGTGTGAATCCGCCAATGATGCATGTAACAGCCATCCACCAGATTACAGCTTCCATTCCAAAGATTATAGGTTGAAGCAGGATTATTATACCGCAGATTATAAGTATTACGGCTGAAAATATAGTCCATCCCCAACCGCTCCCAGGGGTTGAACTTAAGCTTGAACCAATGCCAAGGAGGCTGAATCCCTTAAACAAAAGCCAGAATCCCAGTACAATTGGGAGAGTGATTGCAGAGATGGCAGGAGATAAAGTAAGGAAAATTCCAATAACCACCTCTATAATACCACTCAAAATAAGCCATATTCTTCCGCTGGCCTCTTTTGAACACCCTATTACAATGTACATTATTCCCGACAGTAATATTACAATTCCAAATAGAAGGGTCATTGTAAGATAACTTGCACCAGGAAACAAGAAGATGGCTACACCAAGAGCCAAGAGCAGAATTCCCAGAATGAGGGGGCTCCACCAATGTTTTTTTTCCATATTAAAAATTGTTTAAAGTTAAAAAGAGAAAAATCTCCAGTTGTGTTGTAATGTTTTTCTTTTTCAGTACTCCTTTCACATTGGCCGGATATATTTTTGCCCCCAAAAAAGATGAAAAAATTTTATATGACTGCGGTTGTGGCAGTGATGTTTGCATTTGGTCCAAATTCTTTGTATGGGCAGAATATGTATATATCAACCAATTTGTTGGATTACTTTAATCTTGGAACAATTAATGGAGAGTTTGGTTTAAGTCCTGGACCTAACTGGTCTTTCTATATACGTGGAAGATACAATCCTTTCTCATTTGATATGGGAGCTCCTGTGCAGAACAGGGTTGCCAGTGTAGTGTCCGGTGCAAAATATTGGCCCTGGTATGCTTATGCCGGGTGGTTCATTACCGCCAATGCCGGATATTCCATGTATAATACGGGAGGTATATTCAACAGCTATTCATATGAAGGGAATGCGTGGCATCTGTCAATTGGAGGAGGATATGCCTTAATGCTCTCCAAAAGATTCAATCTTGATTTTGGTATTGGAGTACAGGGTGGGTATACATCCTATACAAAGTATGCGTGTCCCAGATGCGGAAAAGTTGTAAATGAAGATAAGAAACTGTACGTAGCGCCATCAAATATGATGGTACAACTAACTATGATTCTATAAACAGATAAGGTTGATATGAAGAAACATAATTTAATGGCAGCCATTTTTATGCTGGTGGTGATATTGGTTGCCGGATGTGCGGGGGGAAGGAAACTCTCGGCAGTAAAGGATAATGGTATAACAGCATCTGTTGCAGCAGGTAGCCTTGATGATGTTAAGCAGGTGCTTGAGGATACAGTAGCCCGTAAAAAAGCAGATGTGGTTGAAATAGAGGACCTGCAGGGAAATACCATAATAATGAATGCTGTGAGAGATGAAGATAGTGGTGAGATGGTGGCAACCGAACAACTGAATGAAATTGTGGTACAGGCAAAGTTCAGACATGTAGCCGAGAGGCATGGCGTAATAGATCTTGTATTTGAGATTATGGTTCCTGTTGAGCTTCAAAGGAGCATGTGGCAGGTGAGATTTACCCCATATTATTGCTTTTTGGGTGATACCCTTAAGGCAGATAGGATATTTGTTACCGGTGAGAAGTTCCGTAAAGTGCAGAATTGGGAGTATATGATGTATAGCAATTATACAGAGCGGGTACTGTCAGATAATGAGGCCAGGAGCAGATATGGCATGCACTCCCTTAAAAGTAGATTTGATCAGAGGTATGGCTTTGACTCAAGGTCCAGTGAATATTATAGGGTAAAGTTTCTGGACAATATAAATAAACGTAAGGATGAAGCTAAGGGGCGTATATTCAACAGGTTTGTGGTGGATCCGTTTCCGGCAAGTGGTGTGAGGCTGGACTCCGTTATTTATGACAGAAATAATGATGGCATGAGGTATTTTTATGTACAGACAATTCCTACCAGAGCCGGCCTTAAAAAGGTTGATATGGTATTGGAGGGTGAGGTATATACTAATGGGAAGAAGCTGTGTGATTTGGCAGCAGCAGAACCCATAACTTTTTATATAAGTTCCATATCTTCATTTGTAGACAATACTGAGAGGTATCTTAAGAGGGTTGTTTCCAGAGATTTGTATTTGGATACACAATATGATGTTGAGTTTTATAAAGGTAAGTGGAATGTAGATGTACATCTGGCCTCAAATGGGCACCAATTGCTCACCATGAAAGAGAATATAAGGGAGATATTGGGTAATGAAAACTTTGTAATGGATTCTATACTTATTTCTTCATCTTGTTCTCCAGAGGGTAAGCTTAAAGTAAATGAGAAGCTCTCCAGGCAGAGGGGAGAGTCAATAAAAGCACTTGTAACAGGATTTATACAATATTATAGAGATTCTGTAAGGAATAGTGTATGGGAAATTAATGAGGATGATGAATTTAAGGTATCTCCACATGCCGAAAGCAAATTTGATATTGGCAATATAAAGGTTACGGAGGTGTCAGAGCAGTGGGATATGCTTAAAGAACTTATTTGCAAGGATACTCTTCTGGTTGATAAGGAGAAACTGCTCAAATGTTACGGGATTGGTGATTTGGACTTGAGGGAGCAGTATATAATGGGGCATCCGCAGGCGAAGTATATTGTAAGTGAACTGTATCCAAAATTAAGACATGTAAAGATGAGTTTCAAATTGCACCGTAAAGGGATGCTTAAGGATACGGTACATACTACAGAACTGGATAGTGTGTACATGAGGGGTATTGAGGCTCTCAGGGCCAGGGATTACAAAAAAGCGGTAACGCTGCTCCGTCCTTATAATTGTTACAACACAGCTGTGGCGTATGTGTGTATGGATTATAACCGTTCTGCATTGCAGATTTTGGAGAGTTTGCCAAGGGATGCGCGCAGAGATTATATGCTGGCTGTAGTATACAGCAGGCTAGGGGATGAAAGGTTGGCAGTGGAATACTATTTGGCTTCAGTACAGATGGATAGTGCAATGCGGCATAGGGGAAATCTGGATCCGGAGATAAGTTCACTAATAAAGAAATATGGAATTTTTAACAATTATTAAAACAGGAGTTATGAAAAAGATGATTTTGGCAATGGTTGCAGTTATGTTGTTGGTTAGCTGTGCAAAAGAGGATGTGGTAGAGGTTGTTGAACCTTTGCAGGAGAGTGTTGTGTATATAAATCTTAAGAATAATCTCATCTCTAAAGCTACGGGAGCAGGACATGGAGTTCAGGAGGATGATAATACAATAAATACATTGGAGATATTCATTTTTAGGGTTAATGATGGGCAGACCGACAATGGAGTCCTAGATGGATACAGGAAATTTTCCTCTCAGGAACTGGGTGACCTTACAAGTCTGGAAGTACAGACAACAACCGGCAAAAAGATGATATATGCGGTTGCCAATGCACACAGAGCCAATTGGCAGGGAATAAATTCAATAGAGCAGTTTAAACAGCAGACGGCACTGCTAGAGAATGAAGATCTTAAGGATTTTATAATGGTTGGAGGAAAGGAGGCTGAACTGGGATTGGCAACAACTGTTGCATTTTCTATTCAGAGGCTTGTGTCAAGGGTTCAGTTGGTATCACTAAAGACTGCATTTGCCGGAGGACCATATGATGGCATGTCGCTTAAAGGGGTAAAGGCTTATCTTACTAATGTGCAGGGGGAAAAATATATATTCAATGGAGAGGGAAGCAATCTTAAGGTGCTGAATTCAAAAAAATATATTGAGACTGATGCCCAAACATTTAGAATGAACGGTATGTTGTATGATATGCTTGGAACAGATATAACAGATTCAGGTTATAGTACTGCACATAGTTTTTATTGTTTTTCAAATGATATAACTGAGGAGAAGGATGGAAACAAATTTACCAGAGTTGTAATTGAAGGTGTGCTCAACGGTATTACTTATTATTATCCAATAGCTCTGCCGGAGTTGAAACGCAACTGCTGTTACTCATTGGACATTACAATTAAAAGGCCCGGATCCCTTAACCCGGATTCAGATGTGGAGAAGGGAACTCTTCTTGCGTCAGTAAATGTTTTGGATTGGGAAGTGGCAGATGATAATGTTGTTGAGTTTTAGAGTATGTGCATGCTTAAACAGATATTTATGGCAGGCACAGTTTTGATTGCCATAAGCTGCAATGTGTTGGAGGACAGGAGTGTGTGTACTTCTACTCTTACCGTAGATTTGCAGGAGGTTGACAGGAGCATAAAAGAGTGGCAGATGTGGCTCTTCAATGCAGATGGTGAACTCATATATAAGGATACCATTTACAGACGGTCATACGGTACCCGCTATACTGTTGAGGTTCCCAGATATAATGATGTGCAGTGTTTGCTATGGGGCAATATAAGAGGAGCAACCTCACTCAATGAGGCCTATTCATTGGGAACATTCATGCTCAAAAGTCATAATCTCTCGGCAGATTCGCTATACTTCTCAGCAGACAGAATTTCAACCAATGTGGAGGAATCATACATTAAGGTTATCCCTAACAAAGAGTTTGCAACTGTGGATATCTATATGAAAGGATGGATAGGGCACGATTATGATGCTACACTGGAACTGTTGTGTGCCAACTCCGGTTTCTTTGTAGATAAAAGGATCTGCGGCAGCAATACAGTAACTGAGATGGAGGTCTTTGACATTGGGAACTACTATACCCATTTCAGGGGGAGAATACTCAGGCAATATGATGTGGAGAACCTTGTACTTTCCCTTTTCATAACAGACCGTCTTCCCGACGGAGCCCGTGGCGGAGTGCGCCTGAGCAAGGAGATACCTCTTGGTGAATATCTTGAGAGCAATGGCTACAACATGCAGAGCGGTGCTATGGGAGATATAACAATGGAGGTGGACCTCTCCTACAACAAGCTGCTTGTCAGGGCAGAGGACTGGAGTGCCACCTATAAGCTGGTGGAGGAGATATGATTTTGGAAAAATGGAAATAAAAAAGAGGATTTCGTTTGAAATCCTCTTTTTTGTGATCCGCCTGGGGCTCGAACCCAGGACCCCAACATTAAAAGTGTTGTGCTCTACCTGCTGAGCTAGCGAATCTCCCGTTTTGGGACTGCAAATATACAGCTTTCTTTTCAAATAGCAAATTTTTAATTAAAAATAACAGGAAAAATTAACCGTTCTTTTTAAATGAAAAATTTGATAAGGAAGAATGCTGCAAGAATATACATTCCTATTGTTACTTTCTTGTGGTTGCCGCTGAGTGCATTTATAAGCACATAGCTCAACTGGCCCAATACGATACCCTCTGAGATACTATATGAAAGAGGCATCATTATAATACATACAAATGCCGGAATGGCCTCTGTGTAGTTCTTGAAATCAATCTCTGTTACTGATGCCATCATCATAAGTCCAACAAGGAACAGTACCGGTGCGGTAGCGGCTGCAGGGATTGCAAGGAAGAAAGGTGCAAAGAACATTGCAACAAGGAAACAGATACCTGTAACAAATGCGGTAAGACCGCTGCGTCCGCCCTGCTCAACGCCTGCTGCACTTTCTACAAATGTTGTAACTGTACTTGTACCCATTGCTGCTCCGGCTGTAGTAGCAACTGCATCTACAAGGAACGCCTTTTTTAACCCTGGGATTTTGCCGTCCTTATCTGTCATGCCCGCTCTGGTGGTAACTCCAATTATGGTTCCTATTGTATCAAACAGATCTACAAACAGGAAGGTGAATACAACAATGAACATATCCTTGGTAAGGATCTGATCCCATTGGAACTGGAACAGGATAGGTTCCATTGATGGAGGGGTACTCATTATTCCGTTGAACTGGGTCACACCCATAGGGATTCCAATTACGGTAGTGGTAAGGATTCCAATAAGCAATCCTCCCTTTACATTCTTTATAAGCATTATTGAGGTAAGGATGATACCTATGATGCATAGCAATGCGGGGCCGCTGGTGATTTTGCCCAGACTTACCAGTGTAGCATCATTGTTTACAATTACACCGGCACTTTTAAGACCTATGAATGCAATGTAAAGACCAATACCTGCACTTATGGATTTTTTTAAGGTATCAGGGATAAGATACACAAGTTTCTCCCTTATGTTTGTAAGGGTAAGCAGGATAAAGATTATACCCTCAAGAAATACAGCTGTAAGGGCAAACTGCCATGAGTATCCGAGCACAAGGCATACGGTATATGCAAAAAATGCGTTAAGACCCATTCCGGGAGCTAAAGCAAACGGCAGTTTTGCATATAGACCCATAAAGATGGTGGCCAAACCAGAAATAAGTACTGTGGTGGTGAACAAAGCACCTTTATCCATTCCTGTGTCACCAAGGATGTTAGGGTTTACAGCAAGGATGTAGGCCATTGTTAGGAAGGTTGTGATACCGGCAAAAATCTCGGTACGTACGGTTGTTTCCCCCTTCTTAAATCCAAAAAGTTTAGTAAGCATTTGTATAGAATAGTATTAGGTTGTCTGTTTTGTGCAAAAATACGCTTTAGCGGGGAATTTTGCTATTTTTTTGTATTTTTACACTAAATAAGATTCTTATGGCAGACAATTATCTGGAGAAAAAATTTGAGGAGTTCCACTCCGGGAAGGGGCAGGGAACCAGACATAAAGTTGTGCAGAGCAATATGAGCCTCAACTCTCTGTTGCTCAAGAACAGAAGCTACAGGGGATATGATCCCGGGAGGATTGTTACAGAAGAGGAGCTCAGACAAATAGTGGAGGTGTGCACCAAAGTTCCAAGCGGAAAGAACCAGCAGGTACTCCGTTTTAAGCTTGTAACCGGAGAGGATACCCCAAGGTTGCAGCGCCTTACAAAATGGGGAGCGGCCCTTCCGGAGCTTAACCTTCCGTATGAGGGTACAGAGCCCCCTGCATTCATTATAATCTGCTCGACCGAGGCCGAGAACAAATGGGTGGATATTGATTTGGGAATAGCTGCCCAGAGCATGTTGCTTAAAGCTGTAGAAATGGGGCTTAATGGAATATGCATTGGCGCTTTCAACAAAGGGGAGGTAATAAAGGAGTTTGAACTCAAATATGAACCGGTGCTTCTGCTTGCAATTGGAAAAGGGGCGGAGCATATCCAGCTCACCCATATCAAAGAGGGGGAGAGCAAGACGTATTACCGCAAGGAGGGGGTACATTTTGTACCAAAATTGGGATTGGAAGATCTGATATTGTAGCACCGCTGCAGAAAGTGTCATATCTCTCCCCCAAAACATCTTTGATGGTGTTGCCTGCATTTGAGCATGTGCAGTGTCCGGAGAAAATGGAAAGTGCAGGATACATATCCTTTATAAGTGTGGCCGTCTCAATTATTGAGGCGGTCTGTTTTTTTTCTTGCTCCGCACTAAGATAATCCACATAATGCAGCCCTCCAACAAAATACCTTATCATTGCGCGGCACTCTTTCTCTCCTCTTCCCGACAACTCCCTGATATGCTCCACACATGTCTCCAGTACATTCAGTATCCCATTATGGGTGCAAGGGGATACAATGGTATAGCATGAAGGGGCATGCTCTACGAGGAGAATCATTTCATGGGAGAAATTGTCGGGAAAATCATTTTTGTACAGAAATCCATTTCCTATGGGTGTAGGGTAGTTTCTCTGTGGCTGCGCAGGAAGAAGTGTTATACCGTTGCTTATTGCAGTTGGGGTGTCTGTATGGAGGAACCTGTGGGGGTATTCTGCAAAAAGGGCCTGTTCCATCCCAATGTTGCGGGCTTCGCGCACTCCGTTTTTGGGGCGGCAAGAGTAGAAATAATTGCCGCGGATGGAGCTGTGGAGGTAAACAGGTGCGGTATGGTTCTCCTCAAGGAACCATCTCAGCCCACCGGTATGGTCATTGTGTCCGTGGGATATTATTACTGCATCTATCT
>JAZTYE010000019.1:0-6476 GCA_045636765.1 Candidatus Egerieisoma sp. | reverse complement strand
CCCACTCAAACTCATGCTGGCGGTTTGCAATAATTATCCCTATGGCAATTGCAGCATCAAAAGATGAGCCTTCTTTGCGCAGGTTGGCTGGAGCCATATTTATAATGATCTTTTTGCCGGGAATTCTGCATCCGATCTTTTCAAGGGCACTTGCTATTCTTTGCTGGCTCTCTTTAACGGCATTGTCTGCCAGGCCAACCAGATGGAAAGATATCCCTTCAGAGATATCCACCTCTACCGTAACAGTTGTAACTTCAATCCCTTTGCAGGCGGCACAATAAACTTTACTTAGCATTTTTTTGAGACAAAGTAATGAAACAGATGAGGGAAAGTATGCCTGAAAAAGAAAAAATGTGGTGAGTGAACAAAATATATCTCTTTTTAAAAACAGATATTTTTGATTTGTCCAAGAATCCGGCCTGCAGATATCAGATTCTCATTTGCATATCATGGATAGAAACAAATTCCCATAAAATGTTTAACTTGCGCCAAATTTGCATTTTAATGAAAAAGACTCTTGAAATAATAGGTGAATATTGGATGCTTATGCTTAAAGTATTCCAGAAACCGGAGAAATGGAGAATATTTTTTAAGCAATGTGCGGTTGAGGCGCAGAAACTGACTCTCGATTCAATCCCCCTTATCAGTGTAATTTCTGTATTCATTGGAGCAGTTGCGGTAATACAGACTATCAATAATCTAGAGAGTCCGTTTATACCCAAGATGTATGTAGGATATATGGCCAGGGAAATTCTGGTACTTGAGTTTTGTTCCACCATGGTGGCCCTTATTCTTGCCGGTAAAATTGGATCAAATATTGCGTCTGAGATTGGCAGTATGCGAATTACAGAGCAGATAGACGCAATGGACATTATGGGTGTTAATTCAGCAAACTATCTTATTCTGCCCAAGATTGTAAGCTCAGTTGTATTGAGCCCTTTTGTAATGCTTTCAAGTTTTGTTATTGGTCTGCTGGGAGGAGCAGCTATAATTTATGTGACCGGAGCAATAACCATGGCCCAGTATGTAGAGGGGCTGCAGTTCTGCTTTAAGATACATTATATATATTACAGTATAACCAAAATGGCTGTATTCACATTCCTTATAACCTCATTATCATCATATTTCGGTTATTATGCAAAAGGTGGTTCCCTGGGAGTTGGCCGCTCAAGTACAAGGGCAATTGTAGCCATAAGTGTACTTATACTTATTTTTGATCTGGTACTTACCAAATTGTTGCTGTAGCTATGATAAGAGTAGAGAATCTGTACAAAGAATTTGATGGAAAAGATATTCTTAAAGGGATATCTATAGAGTATAAAGCAGGGGAGTGCTCCCTTATTATTGGGGCAAGCGGAAGCGGGAAAACAGTTCTGCTTAAGAATCTGGTTGGCCTGCATACCCCAACCAGCGGAGAAATATGGTATGATGACAAAGCATTTTCCACTCTCAAAGACAATCAGAGGAAAGAGCTAAGGAAAGAGATGGGAATGCTTTTTCAGGGTAGTGCCTTATTTGATTTTGCCACAGTAGAGGAGAATATCATGTTCCCGATGGATTTCTTTACAGATTGGAGCTATGAGCAGAAGCTTGAGAGGGCAAATTTTTGCCTCAAAAGGGTACAGCTGGTAAACGCCAACAAGAAATATCCCAATGAGTTGAGTGGAGGAATGCAAAAGCGTGTGGGCATTGCCAGAGCAATTGCACTTAATCCAAAATATCTTTTCTGTGATGAGCCTAACTCAGGTCTGGATCCTACAACTTCAATTGTGATAGATCACCTGATACAGGAAATTACCCAGGAGTACAACATAACTACTGTAATCAATACCCATGACATGAACTCCGTAATGGAAATAGGAGATAAGATTGGTTTTATTTACAAAGGAGAAAAACTGTGGGAAGGAAGTAATAAGGAGATACTGATGTCAGATTGTAAGGAACTGAATGATTTTGTCTTTGCTTCCAATATGGCCAAACAGCTTAGAGCACTCATGAAATAAAATAACCCCGGAAGAGTAAAATCTTTCGGGGTTTATTATGCAGTTTTTACACTGGCTTAGTTCTCTGGATATAGAAGATATGGTTTTCTCTCCTCCTTGAATTTGGCTACGTCATCAACCCACATAGCCTCAATCTCTTTAGCAGATTTGCCCTCTTTAATCATTTTTCTTGCATATGCCTGGCCAATCTCAAGCTCAAACATGTTACGGAAGAAGTGATCTCCAATATTCATGTTGGTGTATGCATCAACAATGTACTCCAAGTTGATACCGTCCTGGTTAATCTGCTCAATAGAAGGATTTACAGTAAGGTCTACGCCCCAGCACTCTTTATCCAATAGAGGCGGATGTTTTGCTCCAGGGATACTTCTTGGGGTAAAGCTGTATGAGTAACCTTTCATGTTAGGGTGACCATACATCTGGAATGCTTTGGCAGTTCCTCTACCCAAACTGATAGGAGTTCCCTCAAAGTAGCATGTAGAAGGGTACAAGTAGATTGCTCTCATATCTGCAAGGTTTGGAGATGGTTTAATAGGCAATCTGTATAGTTTGGCATGTGTGTAGTTCTGGCATTTTACAACATGAAGTTTTACTTTTTTGCCCTCAGCATCTTTAAGACCATGTTGCAACCAGTCTTTCTCGTTAGCCATGTACGCAATCTCGCCTAAAGTCATACCATGTACAACAGGGATTGGAAGGCTACCCACTCCAGATTTGTATTTCATGTCCAGGATAGGGCCATCTACATAAAATCCAATTGGGTTTGGACGGTCCAAAACAATGAACTCTTTACCCTCAAGGGCACATGCAGCCATCATTTTTACCATTGTTACATAGTATGTATAGAAACGTACACCTACATCCTGCAAATCAAAAACAAGCACATCAAATTCGTCCATTACCTCTTTTGCAGGTTTGCCGCTCTTACCCTCGTATAGTGAACGGATAGGAATACCAGTTTTTGGATCTGTAGAACTTGATACGTGCTCACCTGCATCGGCATCACCTCTAAAGCCGTGCTCAGGGGACATTATGCATGTAACTTTTACATTATGGGCAAGAAGAGTATCCAAAACATGTGCGGTTGCTGATGCCATACCTGATTGGTTTGACAATATGCATACTCTTTTACCCTCAACAAGTTTAAGGTACTCCTCAACCTGTTGTGCACCTGTAAGGATGTCTGTTGCATAATTCATATTCTCCTCACCAGGGAATGTTCCCATAGCGTTGCTGGGAGTCTCAGTTGCCTCAGGAGTCTGGGCTGTTGCCTGCTCCTGGTTTTGTCCGCATGCACATAGTGTTAATGATACTATTGCAGCTGCCAGTGTTGTAAATAATTTCTTCATATTTAAGGTTGTTTATTTGTCGGGACCAATGCACTTAATGCCAGTTACAAAGATATTCAAAAAGATGGTTACTGCAAAAAATGAAAAAGAGAGAGCCTGCGGCAGGTTTCCCCGCTGTAGGCTCTCTTTTTGTAGTAAGGTTAAAATTGTAGGTTTTGGTTTATGTGTTAGAATTTGAATCTCAATCCAACTCCAGGCATGATTGCACTCTTTGTATAGTCTGCTGTAAAGTTGCCGTTATCATATGAACCTGTGGTCTTTGCACCCCTCAGGTATCCTATAGAAAGGTCAAGTGCAAGGAATTTGATTGGATTTAGGGTGGCACCTGCTGTTACTCCGTAAGTGTCTGCACTTGGAGTTTCAGGATTGTAATTGTCCATCTGTACAGGAGGGGTATCTATGTATGCACCGGCTCTTACAGTAATAAAATTATTGACAATGTACTCTGCACCAGCCCTGACTGCTACGGTATTCTTGTAGTTCTTAACTGATATCTCCGGCTTCTCAAGGGTGTTGAAATCTATTGACAATGTTTTATATGAGCTCCAATTTGTAATCTGAGCCTCACCTGTAATGGTCCATGCTTCGTTTGGCTGGTATGCAAGACCTGCGCTAAAGATAGCAGGAATAGGCATTGATGCATTAAATTTAGCGCCATCCAGCTTTGATATTTTATCCATATCGGTAACAACTTTTTGTACAGTCTTTAATGTATTTTCATCAAGCATTCCAACTATCTGAGACGGCAGACTAAATGATTTGATTGCATTAACAACTTCTTTTGCTGCACCGCTAGCATAGTTTACTTTAGCCTCTCCACCTTCAACTGAGATATTTACTTTTGAACGATATGTTACTCCCAAAGTAAGTTTTGGAGTGATGTTGATTAAAGCGCCAACGTTAAAACCGTATGCCACTTTAGATGATCCCTCAAGTTTAATGTTTGCAGGAATCTGGTTATGGAATGACTGTATTGCTCCTGGTAAGGTTCCTAATGCAGGAACTAATGGTGCTAATGAGTTTGCAAGTGGAACCAGAGCCTCCAACTGGTTCTTTGCAATAAGAGCTCTCTCCTGGCTGAATGAACCGAAATCAATCATAAGGCCAGCACCCAAGCTGATAAAATCATTGATTTTGTATGATACTGTAGGTTGTACATTGAATGCTTTTAGAGAAACATTTTGAATGTGGGTAGCACCTGCCCAGTCTTTACCCCATACCAGGGAATTTCCTGCCGGGTTTGTAACACTTACACCAAATGCAAGTTTCTCAAATGGCTTATATCCGATATAACCGAAAACAGGTGTGCTTAGCGGATTGTCGGTCTGGTGGCTGTAGTTTGGCTGCTCAAATTTGACTTTGGAGCTGATAAGTATTGAGCCTAGTGAAATGTCAAATTTTGAGTTCATGAATGTCATGCCGGCAGGGTTGAACAACATGCTCTCGGCACCCAGTTTAAGGGCTGTGCCTGTATGGGCCATACCCCATTGTCTTGAACTTTGTGAGTTGATCTGGTATCCCTCAGCATTTGCGCTCAATACAGAAAATACAGCAACAGCTGAAAGGGCCATCTTCTTGAGTAATCTCATACAACTAATTTTTTGGTTTGAAAACGGGCGCAAAGGTAATGAAATTTTTTAATATACCAAATCTTCTTAAAATTATGTAAATAGCAGATATACAGTATTATAAAATTACACAGTATTATTGAATATGTGAAAAAATAAAAGAGGGCTGTTTACTGCAGCCCTCTTTTTAATGTTATGATCCAACTATGCAACTAGTTGTTATTCATTTGCTTAATGTCAATCTGGTCTTTCTGGGAATCTCCAATCAAGTACTCGCTGAAGTGATCTGCCATTCTCCAGAAGAAATACTCGGTCATATCGCCAAAAGCATGTCTTTGTCCAGGAAGAATAAGCATCTGGAAACGTTTGTTGGCTCTTATAAGGGCATCAACAACTCTAATGGTATTGCCTGGATGTACGTTATTGTCTATATCTCCATGAACAAGAAGCAAGTTTCCTTTAAGGTTCTTAGCCAACTGTTGGTTTGTATTGATGCTGTATTTGAATGTAGTATCACCTTTCTCCGATACTTCCTCAAGTACTCCATGATGCTGTTCGCTCCACCAGCGATTGTAGATACTGTTATCATGGTTGCCTGCACAAGAAACGGCAGCTGTAAAGAAATCCGGATATTTAAGGATTGCTGCAGTTGACATGAATCCTCCACCTGAGTGGCCGTGGATACCAACTTTATTGCCATTTATGAAAGGATGGCGGGCTGCAAGCTGCTGTACTGCTACTTTCTTGTCCTCCAAACCATAGTCTCTAAGGTTGCCATAACCAAAGTTATGGTACCATTTAGAACGGTTAGGGTGTCCACCGCGGTTACCTACAGTAACAACAATGAATCCAAGTTGTGCAAGACGGTCAACTCTGTCCATACCCTTTGTCCATGATGAATTGTTTGCCTCAGTTTGAGGACCTGGATATACATATTCAATGATAGGGTATAGTTTTGTGGAGTCAAAATCAAAAGGTTTGTACATTACGCCGTACAAGTCAGTAATGCCGTCACCAGCCTTAACTGTGAATATTTCTGGGAATTTGTATCCGCGTGCAAATAGCTGGCTAAGGTCTGCTTCCTCCAAATCCATAATCTTGCGTCCTGTATTGTCATACAATGCAGTTTTAGGGGTGCAGTCAACTCTTGAGTAGTTGTTTACAAAGTATTTGTTGTCATCGGACATCGTTGCTTTGTTATCGTAGTCTCCCTTGTTAAGCAGTTTTACATTACTGCCATCAAGATTTGCACTATAAACATACATATAGTAAGGGTTTATGCCCTCCTCTTTGCCACATGCTGTAAAATAGACAACGCGTTTGGCTGCATCTACACCCAAAACCTGTTCTACATGGTACTCGCCGCTTGTAATCTGGTTTTTAAGGGTTCCGTCTGCACCATACAGGTATAGATGTGCCCATCCGTCTCTTTCAGACCAGTGTACAAACTCGGTTCCGTTATTGAAGAACTCAAAGTCCCTTGTCTCAACATAAGTGTTAAGCTCCTCATGCAGGATAACTTTTACATTACCGGTTGCAACATCTACACTGCAAAG
>JAZTYE010000018.1:0-12552 GCA_045636765.1 Candidatus Egerieisoma sp. | reverse complement strand
TAATGGGCATTCTCGTAGGAAATGCGGTTGCAGTGCTTATGGGGGCATCGTTCATTATCCCTTGGATCTGGATTTTCTCTGCAATAGCAGTATGTTTCTGTGTGGGAGTTGCCAGCGGATACCTCCCTGCAGTAAGGGCGTCCAAATTGGATCCTATTGAGGCATTGAGGTATGAGTAATTCCATTTTTTAGCTATATTTGCGCCACTTAAAATTTAAAGGACATGTTATCTATACTATTACAAGCAAATGTTGCTGCTGAGGCAGTTGCACAACCTGAACTAAATTTCTCACTTATTGATATGGCTTTCAAGGGGGGATGGCTTATGATTCCTCTTGTATTGCTTTCAATTGTCACTATCTATATGTTTGGCATGAAATGGTGGGCCATAAGAAAAGCAAGCAAGTTTGATTCAAATTTCATGAAGGATATCCATGACTATATCCATAACGGAAATATCAAGGGGGCTGTTGCACTTTGTCAGGAGACTGATACCCCGGTTGCAAGGTTGGTTGAGAAGGGAATTGAGCGTTTGGGCCGTCCATTGCAGGATATCCAGACAGCTGTGGAGAATATGGGTAATGTTGAGGTTGCACGTTTGGAAAAAGGACTTCCTATGCTTGCTACAATTGCCGGTGGCGCTCCAATGATAGGTTTCCTTGGTACTGTAATGGGTATGGTACAGGCATTCTTCAATATGGCACAGGCTGGCAACAATATAGATATCACTTTGTTGTCGGGAGGAATATATACTGCAATGGTTACCACTGTTGCAGGTCTTATTGTAGGTATCATGGCATACTTTGGATACAACCTCCTTACTGCGCAGGTTTCAGATGTGGTGTTCAAGATGCAGAACACAACAGTTGAGTTTATGGATATGCTGCACACCCCTGCAGGCAAATAAGAATCTTTTAACAGTTTATAGATATGGCTATCAAACAGAGGGCAAAGGCACAGGCAGAGTTCAGCATGTCATCCATGACTGATATTGTCTTCCTGTTGCTGATCTTCTTCCTTGTAACCTCTACACTTATAAACCCTAATGCACTTAAGCTGCTGTTGCCAAAGAGTACAAACCAAATCTCTGCAAAGCAGCAGGTGAGTGTTTCCATAAAGCATTATACTCAGAAGAACACTTTTTCATACCATATAAACGGCAATAAAAAGGCTGTAAGGATGGATGAAGTGGAGCCACGCCTTCAGGAGCTTTTGCAGGAGAGTGATGACCCAACTTTCTCAATATATGCAGACAAGACTGTTCCAATTGAGCAGGTGGTGAATATGATGAATATTGGAAAGAGAAACAAGTATAAAGTAATTTTGGCCACCTCTCCGGAGTAGTGGCCTTTCGGGCACAGATATTGCCTTTGATTTAATATGACCAGGACTGAAGAAAGCAATAGAAAACATGAAAAGAAGGGCCGCAAGATTGGCCTTTCCGTTACTGTTGCGGTTCACGCAGCCCTGTTTTTTTTGTTCTTTAATGTAGCCCTTGAACCTGAATATACCCTTCCCGACGAAGGGGTAATCCTTCTTGATTTTACATCAGAGGTAGAGCTGGTGCCGGAGCCACCCAAGCCCATTGAGGTAAAGGCCGGCAATGAGCCAAAGGCTAAGGTGGCAAACCCACAGAGTGAGGTGCGTCTTGTACAACAGTCCCAGGCTCAGGAGGTGGGGCAGAAGCCCGTTCAGGCAGAGGAGGTAACTATGGGGAATGAGGGGGATGTTGCCAAACCGGAACCTGTACGCCCAAAACCAATCAACAAGAGAGCTCTTTTCTCTGCAGCATCATCAAAAAAAAGTGATACTCTGGCCCCCCAGACAGCAGAGAGGGTATCCAATTCCCTTACAGCTGGTAATCCCGACGGCAATACGCGTGTGGGAGATACTGAAGGTATGCCAACAGCCCGTTTGGCGGGCAGAAATACTGTAGGGGCACTTCCGTTCCCGGAGTACACCGTTAATAAAGCGGGAAAAGTAGTGGTTGGGATTTTAGTGGACCAATATGGAAAAGTGATTGGTGCTACCCCAGGAGTAGCGGGTACCACTGTACAGGATAAAACACTTTGGAATGCCGCCCGTGAGGCAGCGTTAAAGGCCCAGTTCAATGTAAGTGCCACTGCCGCTACTGTGCAGGAAGGTACAATCACTTATATCTTTAAATTGCAGTAGGATTCACTGCTGCAGTCTGGTTCTCTTTGCGTACAATTTTCGTTGTCGGGTTGCGTTTGCGCAATTTGGGGTCGTTTTCTGTGCAAACTTTCATTGGTTGGTTGCGTTGGGTGCGTTACTTCTCAGTGGGGTATTTTACATCTACCAGAAACAGTGCGTTACCGGGGACTGAGTGACCGGCGGCGTTGCGGTTTTTCTGTGTAAGCATTTCTTTTATCCAGTGGGGTTCTTTTTTGCCGCTGCCTACCTCAAGGAGTGAGCCAACCATTGCCCTTACCATGTTGCGCAAGAAACGGTTTGCGGTAACGGTAAATACATAGTGGGTAGGGGTAATGCCTGCCGCAGCAGCTTCAGTAGAGGATATTGGGGTGCCTGCGGCGTTGGTGTACTGGGGTTCCCATGCTGCGTGGGTTACGTTGCAGATTGAGGTTTTGTTGCCTCCGTTAAGTTTTTCCAGGCTGGTAAAGTCCTGCTCCCCAAGGAAATATTGGCAGGCCTGGTTCATTTTTTCAATGTTTACCTTTCGGGAAGGTACAAAGTATGAGAATTCTGAACTAAACGGGTCTTTTTCTGTATGTATATAGTACTTGTAGGTTCTGCTTAGGGCGCTGAAACGGGCATGCATCTCATCAGACACCGGATATACGGAGTGAACGCATATCTGTTTTGGCAGAATGGCATTCAATTTGTAAACGGTGTGTTCCTGGGGAGGAATGGAGCCTTCAAAATCAAAGTGGGCTATGTAGTTACGGGCATTTACTCCAGTATCTGTCCTGCCTGCTCCCACAACTGCAATTGGCTCTTTAAGGAGTGCAGAAAGGGCCTTTTGGAGTTCGGCCTGTACGCTGTTTGCATTTTCTTGTATTTGCCAGCCACTGAATGCTGAACCGTTATATGATAAACAGATGAAATATCTCATAAAAATTGTACATTTGCAGGTTGCACAAAATTAGTTATTGGAATAATATTAAAAAAATTAAAATATAGAACTTTATATGGAAACTGTTAACATTAAGGAATTGAATGAGAGAATCCAGAAGGAGAGTGCCTTTGTGGATATCATTTCAATGGAGATGAACAAGGTTATAGTTGGTCAGAAGAGCTTGGTAGAGAATCTCCTTATTGGATTGCTTGCAGACGGACATATTTTGCTTGAGGGTATGCCTGGTTTGGCAAAAACATTGGCGATCAACACTTTGGCTAATATTGTGGATGCCAAGTTCAGCAGAATACAGTTCACTCCAGATTTGTTGCCTGCAGATGTTATTGGTACTATGATTTACAGCCAGAAGAGTGAGCAGTTCCAGGTTAAGCAGGGACCTATCTTTGCAAACTTTGTTCTTGCGGATGAGATTAACCGTTCCCCTGCAAAGGTTCAGTCTGCCCTTTTGGAGGCAATGCAGGAGAGACAGGTTACAATTGGAGACCAGACATACAAGCTTCCAAAACCTTTCCTTGTAATGGCTACACAGAACCCGGTTGAGCAGGAGGGTACATATCCGCTTCCTGAGGCACAGGTAGACCGTTTTATGCTTAAGGTTGTTGTAAATTATCCTAAAAAAGAGGAGGAGAAACTTATTATTAGGATGCACAATGCAAGGGAGTTCCCTAAGGCTTCTGCAATTCTTAAACCTGAGGATATTGTAAGGGCAAGAGAGGTTGTAAGGGATGTTTATATGGATGAGAAGATTGAGAGGTATATTGTGGACATAGTTTATGCTACCAGAACTCCTCAGGAGTATGGCCTGGAAAAACTTAAGGATCTGATCTCTTACGGAGCTTCTCCACGAGCAAGTATCTCTTTGGCCATGGCTTCAAAAGCGTATGCGTTTATTAAGAGAAGAGGGTATGTAATTCCTGAGGATGTAAGAGCAGTTTGCCATCAGGTGTTAAGACACAGGATAGGTCTTACATACGAGGCGGAGGCTGAGAATATTACAACTGAGAGCATTATTACAGATATCATTAATACAGTTGAGGTTCCATAATAGCGGCGGAGGGTGTTGCAATGGATAATGAATTGCTAAAGAAGGTAAGGAAGATTGAGATAAAGACAAAATCCCTTTCCCACCAGATATTTGCGGGAGAGTACCATTCTGCCTTTAAGGGGCGTGGTATGGCTTTCAGCGAGGTTAGGGAGTACCAGTTTGGGGATGATGTGCGAAATATGGACTGGAATGTTACAGCCCGTCTCCGTTCTCCTTATATAAAGGTGTTTGAGGAGGAGAGGGAGATGACTGTGGTATTGCTGGTGGACGTAAGTTCGTCGGGAATATTTGGTACAACCTCAAAGACCAAGAGGGAGCTGCTGGCAGAGATTGCTGCGGTGCTCTCTTTTTCTGCATCTGCCAATAATGATAAGGTGGGAGCCCTGTTCTTCAGTGAGAAGGTGGAGAAATTTATCCCTCCAAAGAAGGGCAGGAGCCACTTGCTGAGAATAATAAGGGAGCTGTTGGAGTTTAAACCGCAGACAAAAGGTACAAATATTTCAGAGGCATTGAGGTTTCTTACAAATGCAATAAAGAGAAAATGTACAGCATTCCTGTTGTCTGACCTTATGGATGTGGATGCCCAAAGCAAGCCAAACTATGAAGAGGCTCTTAAAATTGCAGTGAACAGGCATGACCTTTCAGTAATAAACATCTATGACCCAAGAGAGAGGGAGATCCCAGATGTAGGTCTTGTAAGGGTGCATGATGCAGAAAGTGATGAAGAACTTTGGGTAGATACCTCAAGCAAAAAGGTAAGGGAGCATTATAACCAATGGAGTATTGGCGTGTTCAACCATGCAAAGACTTTGTTCAACAAGTTTAAGGTGGACAGCGTGAGCATAAGTACAGACCAGGATTATGTAAAGGCTCTTATTACTTTGTTCAAATCCAGATAACAAGAGTTTAAGATGAGAAGATTCATATACATATTGTTGCTTTGTGCAATGGCTCTGCCTGCCGGAACACTCTTGGCGCAGAACCAGGATCAGGCAAAGCAAATGCAGGAACAGATCATACCCCTTGCCACTCCGGCCTGGCTTGATATAAGAAGCTCTGAGCTTACAAGGGACTCAATTCTTGTTGGGGAGCAGGTGGTATGGAATACTGTTTTTGCAATGCCGGAGCACAGGGAGCTCCACTTTGCTCCGTATGCAGATGTTGTAAAAGGGGAGAATGTCCCTGTTGATGTAATACATGATTTAAAGCTTGATACCCTTTCTGTAAAGAACGGCGTTAGGGAGATAAGGGCTCGTATTCTGCTTACATCATTTGATAGCGGGTACTACAAACTGCCTCTTATGGTAGCCATTACACCAGAGGGTGATACAATATACCTTGATTCTCCGTTTCTGGATGTTACCAACATTCAAATTGATACGGCAAAGTTTGTAATGCATGATATAAAGGGGCAGATGAGGTATCCTGTAACGTTGGCAGAGGTGCTCCCTTGGATTGGTTGTGCCCTTGCTGTTGCACTGCTTATATGGCTACTTGTAAAATACATCAAATCCAGAAAGGAGAAGGGAGGATTGTTCAGCAAGCATACTCCAAATGATCCACCTCATATTATTGCCCTAAGGGAGTTGGAGAAGATAAGAGGTGAGAAATTATGGCAAAGCGGCAAAGAGAAGATATTTTATACCGGTATTACAGATACATTAAGAAGTTATATTGAAGCAAGGTACGGTGTGAGCGCTATGGAGCAGACATCGGCAGAGATTATGGCAAGCCTTTCAGATAAAAAGGTTGAGGAGAGGGCATACAATGAGCTTGGAGAGCTTTTTAATGTGGCTGACCTTGTGAAATTTGCCAAATATGTACCTGGTACCAATGAGAATGAAGAGGCTATTCCTGTAGCTGTAAGATTTGTTAATTCAACCTTTATGCAGGAAATGGAGGATGATAAACAGAAAGGGGAGGAGTAGACTATGTTTTTTGAATATCCAAATTTGTTGTGGCTGTTGCTGCTCCTTGTTCCGGTAGTGGCAATATACCTTTACAGAGAGCTTAAAGGGTTGAGACCATATTTGTTGGTATCATCTGTAACCCCATGGAAATATAAGGGTGGATCAGTAAAAAAGATAGCCAGACATATCCCATTTATTTTAAGATGCATTGCCCTAGCAGCAATCATTGTGGCAATAGCCCGTCCCCGCTCATCCTCAAACTTTGAGAGGATAGACACAGAGGGAATAGATATAGTTCTGGCACTGGATGTATCTACCAGTATGCTGGCAAGGGATTTTACTCCCGACAGAATAGGCGCTGCAAAGGACATTGCAATACAGTTTATTGCAGAGAGACCTTCAGACAGAATAGGAGTTGTAGTATTTGCCGGAGAGAGCTATACTCAGTCTCCCCTTACCACAGACAGGGTAACCCTTATAAACCTTATTAAGGAGATTGAGTGCGGTATTATTGAGGATGGTACCGCAATTGGAAACGGACTGGCCACAGCTGTGGCCAGACTTAAGGATTCTCAGGCCAAGAGCCGTGTTGTGATACTCCTTACCGACGGTGTAAACAACTCTGGTGAAATTTCTCCGCAAATGGCAGCACAGATTGCACAGACATACGGGATTAGGGTATACACCATTGGAGTTGGAGCAGAGGGAACAGCCCCATATCCTGTAATGACCCCATTTGGTGTGGATATACAGCAGGTTGAGGTGCAGATTGACGAGCAGCTTCTGCAGGATATAGCCCAGCAGACTGATGGCAAATATTTTAGAGCTACAGACAATACCAAGTTGCTTGAGATATACGGGGAGATAAACAAGATGGAGAAGAACAAGACATTGGTAGACAGTTTTCCAATATACAGGGAGCTGTTCATGTACCTGGCTATTGTAGCGTTGGCTGCATTGGCGTTGGAGTTGTTGTTTAGGATATTTGTAACAAAACAGATTCCGGATTAATGAAAAAGTAGTAGAGATGATACATTTTGCACAAGCACAATATTTATTGCTCATATTGCTTATACCTTTCTTTTTTGTAGGATATGCACTTTTCCGCAGAGAGAGGAACAGAAAAATTGCAAAATTGGGAAATCCGCAGCTATTGGCATCACTTATGCCAACACGCTCCAAGGCTAAAGGGTGGGTAAGGATCTCTTTCTTTGCAGTTGCATGGTTCTTTTTTGCAATTGGCCTGTCAAGGCCACAGTTGGGAGCCAAGCTTAAGGAGAGTACAAGAAAAGGCTCTGAGATAATGATAGCCCTGGATGTCTCAAACTCAATGTTGGCACAGGACTACTATCCAAACAGACTTGAGAGGGCAAAACTCGCAATTTCCCGACTTGTGGACAAATTGCATGGCGACAGAATAGGACTTATAGTCTTTGCGGGACAGTCATTTGTACAATTGCCAATTACAACAGATTATGTCTCTGCAAAGATATTTCTTAATACCATAGGAACAGAGTCTGTACCAGTGCAGGGTACAGCATTGGGAGATGCCATAAGTACAGCCATAAAGAGTTTCAGCAGTGAGGCCCAGATGCAGCAGGACAATAAGGCAATTATTCTCATTACAGATGGCGAGAACCATGAGGATGACCCTGTAGAGGCTGCAAAAATGGCGGCCGAGGTTGGTATAAGGGTATTTTGTATAGGTGTGGGTTCTCCAGAGGGCAAACCTATTCCATACGGGGAAAATGGAGACCTCATGAAAGACAAGGATGGCAATATTGTAGTTACCAAACTGGATGAGAAGATTCTTGAGGAGGTTGCAATTGCCGGTGGAGGAGCATATATAAGGGCAGGAAATACTGAGTTTGGCCTGAATCCTATTATAGATGAGCTTAAGCAGCTGCAACAGCAGCAGTTCAGATCTGTAGTATTTGAAGATTATGAGGAACAATATATGTATTTTTTTGCAATAGCTTTGGTGTTTTTCCTTTTGGAATTCCTTGTTGGAAACAAGAGGGTTGGCAAGAAAATGTTTGCAGTGGCTCTCCTTTTGGGTATTTCTATTGTAAATTCTTATGCCCAGACAGATAAAAAGGAGGTAAGGAAGGGCAACAGATTATTTAAGGAAGAGAATTACAAGGAGGCAGAGGTTGAATACAGAAAGGCCCTTATAAAGGATTCTATGTCTGTTGCAGGAAACTATAATCTGGCAAATACCCTTATAAAGCAGGATGACAATCCCAATGCAGAGCTTATCTATGCAAAACTGCAGGATTCAGTTGCAAGGATACAGCACAATATAAACTGGGAAAAAGCACAGGTAGATGCAGGAAAGAATACCTTTGCTCCCGATTATTATCACAACTTGGGAAACTCATATCTTGCCCAGAAGAAATATCAGGAGGCAGTGGATGCATACAAAAATTCTCTAAGGATAAACCCTAATGACAACAGTACCAGGGAGAATTATATATATGCCAAGAAAAAGCTTGAGGACCAGCAGAATCAGGATCAGAACCAAAATCAGAACCAGGACCAGAACCAAAATCAGCAGAATCCTCAGCAGCAGCCACAACAGCAGCCACAACAGCAGCCTGATCAGAATAAGGATGAAAAGCAGGATGAGAACAAAGACCAGAATCAGAACCAGGATAACAAGAATGAACAGCAGCCTCCTAAGGAGAATCCACAAAATGGCAATCCTCCAAAGATAGAGCCGCAGCAGGCGGAGCAGATGTTGCAGGCTATTCAGGAGAAGGAGAACCAGACGCAGGAGAAAGTGAAGGAGGAGAAGGCCAAATTGCTTAAATCTAAGCAGAAAGAGAAGAACTGGTAGTTGAACGGATTGAAAAAATTAAAGTAAAGATGAGATATTTTAAAGGAGTGTTATTGGCTTTGTTGCTATGTGTGGGTGCACCACTGTTGGCACAGAACACCTTTGTTGTAGATGCACCCCGTGTAGTTGGGGTTGATGAGGTATTCAGAGTTGTTTATACTGCAGACGGAGAAATAAAGGATTTTGTAAATCCTTCTGTTACCGGTGGAGAGATATTGGCCGGACCTTCCCCATCAAGAATGCAGAGCACCCAGATAATAAACGGACAAAGAACAGAGAGGCTTGAGATAAGCTATACTTTCATAATAAGACCGTCGGGAGAAGGGGTGATTGAAATTTCACCGGCCAGTGCAACATTAGGCGGTAAGGTATATACTACTAAGGGGCTCTCTATTGAGGTGGTAAAGGGTGATTCATCACAGGGGGGAAGCCAGAGCCAGCAGGGGGTACAAAGCGGAAATGCACAGGCTTCCAGAAATTCTGTTGGAGAAGTTTCATCAAAAGATGTGTTCCTGAAGCTTACATTCAGCAAGACAAATGTGGTTAAAGGTGAGCCTATCATTGCTACATTAAAGTTGTATACAAAGGTCCCTATTGCAGGTTTTGAGGATATAAAGTTCCCAGTATTTGATGGGTTCTGGAATCAGGAGATTGAGACTCCGCAGAATATAAATTTTGTGAGGGAGAATGTAGATAACCAGATCTACAACTCTGCAGTATTGCGCAAATATATGCTGTTGCCTCAACAGACAGGTACTCTTACAATTAAACCGGCAGAGATGATTTGTCAGGTTCAGGTGAGGAGTGCATATAGTGGTGGCAGATCAATATTTGATGATTTCTTTGATTCAGGTTACCAAGTTGTAAAGAAAAGGGTAAATTCAGGTGAGGCAAAAATTAAAGTTTCACCTCTTCCTGCCGGTGCACCTGTAGCTTTTGGTGGTGGAGTGGGAGACTTCAAACTTAACGTCTCCCTAAGCAGAGACAGTGTTAAGGCTCATGAAGCCGGTTCTGTAATTGTTACAGTGAGCGGCAGTGGAAATCTTAACCTTATTGAGGCTCCTAAAGTGGAACTTCCTGCAGATTTTGAGCTGTATGATGTAAAGACCAGCAATAATTATTCTTATGGCGGAAATGGTATATCGGGAAGCAAGACTTTTGAATTCCCATTCATACCCCGCAGTGAGGGTGTGTTTGAGATTCCACCTGTTGAGTATGCATTCTATGATGTAAAGAGTGGCAAATATGTTACCCTAAAAAGCCTTCCTGTTTCCATTAAGGTTGCAAAAGGGGACGGTCATGTAAGTTCAGGTTCTCTTGTTCAGGGAATATCAAAGCAGGCAGTTGCCACTTTGGGTGAAGATATAAGATATATATTGCAGGGATCCCCTGCGTTGGCAGGAAAGGGTAAATTCTTCATTGGAAGTATAGGTTTCTTTATTGCAGTGCTGGCTATAGTTCTTGTTTATGCGGTGTTGTATTATGCTTTGCAAAAGAGAGCAAAACTTAGAGGAGATGTTGTCCGTACCAGAAACAGAAAAGCAAATAAGGTTGCCCGCAAGAGACTTAAAGTTGCTCAGGATTATCTTGCGCAGAACTTGCGCTCACCGTTCTATGAGGAAATGCATAAGGCACTGCTTGGATATATCAGTGATAAGTTGGCCATTCAGTTTGCAGATATGCAGCGGGATACCATTAAAGAGACAATGGAATTAAAAGGGGTATCGCAGGCAAATATTGCAGACTTTATGCAATTGCTTGAGGATTGTGAGATGGCGCGCTACTCCATTGGGGGAGAACCTGGGGAGATGTCGGCACAGTATGAGAAGGCTGTTAAAGTAATATCTAATTTGGAGGGAGAGTTGTAATATGAGAAAATATATTTTTGTTACGCTGTTGATGGTTTGTTCTGTTGTGGCTATGGCCCAAACAGATGCGCAGTTGTGGAATAGTGCCAATGATGCATATTCCATGGGGCAATATGAGAGTGCCTATAATGACTACAAAAGTATAGAGCAGGGTGGTATGCACTCCTATAAGCTATATTATAATATGGGCAATGCCTGCTATAAGATTGGCAGGATGGGAGAGGCTATTCTATGTTATGAAAAAGCCCTTAAACTTAATCCGGCTGGAGAAGATGCCCAAATAAACCTTCAGATAGCAAGGCTGCAGACTTTGGATAAAATAGATGTTGTTCCAGAATTTATCCTTAAAACCTGGGTAAAGGATATTAGGAATGCCTTTTCATCAAACGGTTGGGCCTATATAACAATAGCCCTTCTGGCAGTTGCTGCTTTGTTGATGCTGCTCTTTAAGTTTGCCCCTACAACCGGAAAGAGAAAATTCTCTTTTGTATTGGCATGCGTAGTATTCCTTTTTGCAATAATCTCTGTGTTGTTTGCGGTAAATCTAAGACGTAATGCCAACAGAGATGACTCTGCAATTGTAATGGTACCGGTAAGCAACATTAAGAGTGCCCCAAATGCAACAGGAAACAACCTGTTTATTTTGCATGAAGGTTCCAAAGTGGAGATACTTGAGGAAGCTGGCCAATGGTGCCGCATAGAGATTTCAGACGGCCGCCAGGGCTGGATGAATCTGAGCGATATTGAGGTGATATAAAACAGAAGAGGTTGGTGTTGCCAACCTCTTCTTTTGCGTATGCTTTATAAGTACTCTTTATCAGTACTCCAATACTGTTACTATTCCGTCCATTGTGCTTACAAGCAATCTGTTGCCGTCCAATGGCTGAATGTAGTTTATAAGTGCAAAGGATACTTTGTGCTTCGATGCAATTGAACCGTCTATGTGGTTAAGAGCAACAATGTTGCCTTTGTCTGTAGGGATAAATACAAGTCCACGGTTCTCCTTGCCACCTGTTGGCACTGATGTGATAGGGGTTGGGGCAATCTCATAGCCGAACTCTGCATTTGTTTCCCATTTTTTCATAGGGCCTATCTTGGTAGGGGCCATCTGTGAAGCTACCGCTACAACCTGGGTTGTAAACGCAAATACAGAATCTTTCATTGTCTTTACATAATAAGTGTCACCGTCTGGAGAAAGGCCTACGGATTCCCTTCCACCTCTTACTCTCCACAGCTGTTTTCCTGTTTTTGCATCAAGGCCGTATGTTACCCTTTCCGGTGTTGCAAAGATGATATTGCCGTTTGCTTTTATTGGCCATACAGCTGCAGGAGAAAGCATTCTGCTGCCCGGCTTGTTCCATGTCCACTGCAATTTGCCGGTAGCAGGGTTAAGCGAGTAAAGGGTATTTGCCCAGTCTCCAATTACAACCTGCTGCTTGTCTACATAAGGTTTGGCCTCAATGAACCCTTTGATACCCTCATATTTCCATATAAGTTTTCCGTTCTTTGCATTGAGTGCCCTGAAAGTATTGTCTGAAGCTCCAATATAAACCTTACCGCCATATATTGATGGAGATCCAAGAACAGATTTGTTGCATTTGTATTTCCAGTTTACTTTTCCGCTCTTAATGTTGAATGAGTAGATATACGAATCACATGAACCAACTATAACGGAAGCCCCGTCACCTGCGCCATAGATTGCAGGGGTTGAGAAGATCTTTCCTCCTGTCTTGTATTTCCATATCTCATTTCCGGTTGCCGCATCAAGCACA
>JAZTYE010000017.1:0-9447 GCA_045636765.1 Candidatus Egerieisoma sp. | reverse complement strand
GCCGCGCTGAGGGAATGGAGAAAGGCCGCGCAGAGGGGATGGAGAAAGGCCAGCAAGAGGAGAAACTAAGAATTGCCAAATCTATGAAGGAGAAAAATATAGATTCCGCAACAATTACACAGTGCACAAATCTGACTATTGGACAGGTGGAAGCTCTATAACGGTCTCCATCAGAAAAATTCAATACATTAGTAATTCATCGGGAAGAGGATTTTTATTGTCCCCTACCCGATGAGTTTTTATGTGGAGGCAGATTACCACTTTGTATTGTGCCCGGTCATTTCATTTAGGGTGTTGCATACCAGGGCTATGAATACTATTATTGCAAACATATTGGTAAGGGTTTTAGAGCCATCGGCAAGGTTCGTTGTTTTTTAAGGCTTGGTCTTTACATAAGCTGTTAAGTTTGTTAATCTCAACACAAACGTCTTTAACAAATTGCGTAACATTTGGCTTCTCGGTAAGTGGCTGAATTTTATTATAAATACGGTTAGATACGTAGCTTAACTCTGTGCGCATAGCGTCGTATATGGAAAGGCTCTTTTGTAAGTAAGGCCCATCACAGCCACGTTTTACTATTTTGCCATTCATGTAAATCATCTCTCCATAAGTGGGTATTGCGGAATAAGTGTCGTCATAGATTACTACGTTGGGCCATGCGTCAAGGCTTTTGGCCATTTCAATGGCATTTTCAGGATCTTTGGCTTGGTAGGAGTATTTGATAAATTCTTTGCGTTTGTTAGTGAAGATTGCTGTGTATTTTCTCATTGATATTTAGTTTTTGTGGTTAGGGCAAAGGTATAAAGGCTATTTGACAAGTTTTGACAAAAAGGTGCAAGTGGTCCCCAGGAGGGTACTGTCGGGAGGATTTTTTGCATTACTTATAATTTCTGTTTTTGGCAGATTCCATAAACAGAAAAACTTTCCTCCGGTCACTCATATTTTTCTTTTTCAGAAAAGGTTTTTCAGGGATGTGGATTAGGTTTGCTCTCAAATCAATTGAAATAAGATAGATATGAATCTAAAAGATCTAAGATCAACTGAGAATTTCAGCGAAAAGGATTACAATGAATTACTGCAACAGGCTGTAGCAGTAATTTCTTCATCTCGTTTACAGATAGCAAAGCAATTAAATACGGCCGCAATAGCCACATATTGGAATATAGGACGATTATTGGTGGAGCGTAAAATTGAAAGCAAGTATGGTGATGGCATTATAAAGAGATTGTCAGTAGATTTAAAATCTAAGTACCCTAATATGGGATTATCTCCAAGGAATCTATGGAATATGAAACTTTTCTATCTCCGCTATTATAAGGATAGTAGAAAAGTGCAACAAGCCGTAGCAGTTTTGCCATGGGGGCATAATCTTCTCCTATTAAACCATGATTTGGCTTCTGCACATGTATTATTCTACTCTAATGAGGTCGTAACTAAAGGGTGGTCCAGAGAGATGCTTCGCCATGCCCTGAAATCTGAATACCATATTGCTGTTCAATCTGGAGAAAAATTCAATAACTTTACCACTACGCTTTCTACAGAAGATGCTGAATATGCTAATGAAGTATTCCGTAGTAGTTACAATCTTGGATTCATTGATGCTATTACACCATTAAAAGAAACGGAGCTAGAAGAGCGCCTTGTGCATAAAATTACCAAATTCATAATGGAATTGGGAAATGGGTTCAGTTTTATTGGCAATCAGCATATACTGTCTTTCAATAACAAAGAGTATAAGGTTGATTTACTGTTCTTCAACAGACGGCTACGCTCTATGGTTGCCATTGAATTGAAGATTGGGGAGTTCCGGCCAGAGTATGTAGGCAAAATGAATTTTTATCTGTCACTGTTGGATAAACTGGAAAAAGCGCCAGATGAAAATCCTTCTTTAGGAATTATTCTATGCGCTGAGAAAGATCACGTGGAAGTTGAAATGGCACTACAAGACATAAACAAGCCTATAGGAGTTGCGGAATACCAATATCTGCTACCTAAAAACAAGCTGCAAGAACTAATCACGCATGAGATAAAAAACTCTAATAGAGAGGCAAATTTATGATGCCCGTCTTAAGCGCTACAGAGACAACCGTGCCTGCTTGGATTACGCTATTGAAAAGGGTGTGAGAGAGGGGCTGGAGAAAGGCCGCGCTGAGGGTCTGGAGAAAGGCCAGCAAGAGGAGAAACTAAGAATTGCCAAATCTATGAAGGAGAAAAATATAGATTACGCAACAATTGCACAGTGCACAAATCTGACTATTGAACAAGTGGAAGATCTATAACTATCACCATTGGAAGAATTTAATAAATTAGAAACAAATCATCGGGAAGAGGATTTTTATTGTCCCCTACCCGATGAGTTTTTATGTGGAGGCTGATTACCACTTTGTATTGTGCCCGGTCATTTCATTTAGGGTGTTGCAGAGCAGGGCTATAAATACTATTATTGCAAACATGCTGGTGAGGATTTAGAGCCATCGGCAAGGTTCGTTGTTGAGTTCAGCTTCCTTTTGGCACAAGTAACTGAGTTTGTTTATTGAAACGCATATATCCTTTACAAACTGCACAGTCTTTGGACGTTCTGTTATTGTTAGTATTTTATTGGATATGCGGAGAGAGACATAGCTCAGGTCTGTGCGGATAGCATCGTATATACAAAGGCTTTCCAACAGATAAGGGCCATCAAATGAACGCTTTATTATCTGACCGTTCAGGTATATCATCTCGCCATAGCTTGGGATTGCGGAGTAGGTGTCATCATAAATTGCCACATTAGGCCAGGCGTCAAACTTTTGGGCTTTTTCTATTGCATCTTTCGGATTCTTGGCTTCATACGTTTGCAGAATTGCCTCTTTGCTTTTTTTTGGTGTGTAGAGTGCTGTGTATTTTCTCATTGTGGCTAAATTTTATGGTTTTTTGCAAAGATATTTATCCGTTTTGACAGGTTTTGACAATAAACCTTTCCCCTGCTACTTTGTTGATATATAAGTATCAACATTTTTATTTTTAAGTTTATGAAGAAATTGGCTAATAAGGTGGCTCTCATTACAGGGGCATCAAGCGGTATTGGCAAGGCTACGGCTGAGAGGTTTGTTAAGGAGGGTGCAATGGTGCTTATTGCAGACCATAATGAGGAAAGGGCGCAGAAGTTTGCCTCATCTTTAAGGGACAACCAGTTCCATGCAGAGGCCATCAAGTTTGAGGCTACAGATATTAAGAGTGCAGCCAAAGCCGTTGACAGGGCTATAGAGCTGTTTGGCGGGCTGGATTGTATTGTAAATAATGTGGGCGGCAGTGACCTTACCCGTGATCTTTGTGTAGAAAAGCTTGACATAAAGTATTTTGACGAGGTTATGCACACCAATCTGCGCAGTATGATTGCAGTGGTCCAGTCTGCACTTCCTTACATGAAAACTCATAAAAGCGGCACCATTATTAACGTTGCCTCCATTGGCGGCATGCTTGGAGACCTCAGAGGTACTTTATACGGCATCAGCAAGGCCGGTGTGATTAATCTTACCAGATATCTGGCTACACAGTACGGCAAGTGGGGCATCAGATGCAACGGAGTGGCCCCAGGTCTTGTCCTTACCCCTGCTGCCATAGAGAATCTTAATCCCGACGAAAGGGAACAGTTCATCAAATACAACTCCCTCCCTTATGCAGGCAAACCGGAAGACATTGCAGGAATCATTGCCTTCCTGGCATCTGATGATGCAAGATATATTGCCGGACAAACCATTGTTGCAGACGGAGGCATGAGCTGCCACAACCCAACGGCGGTCAACACCAAACAATAGTAAACAATATAAAAAGGGATACTTATTTATCACATCAAATTTTTTGGCTATCTTGTGCAGACATTTTACAGTTTGCAGGATGACAAAATTTGTGATTATAGTATCCCTTGTTGCCGGTTTATTACTGGCACTGGTACCAAATGTGCTTTGGCTCATAGGGAAGATTATTGGCTGTTTTGCCAAGTTCAGGCTCCCCTACTCCCCTTTTGGATGGAGCGGACTTGTACTTGCCCTTACGTTGTGGGGAATTGTGGCATACGGATTTCTCTACGGCCGCTGGCAGCTTGATGTGAATCATATAGAATACACCCACCAGGATATTCCAGCTCCTTTCAAAGGTTTTAAAATAGTGCATATTTCAGATTTGCATCTCTCCACATTTGATGACAAGCCTGCACAGCTGCAGCGCATAATAGATACAATAAACGCCCAGCAACCAGACCTTATCTGCTTTACCGGGGATATGGTAACTATTGGAACCCGCGAGGCACGGCCATATACACAAATGCTCAAAGGGCTAAAGGCAACCTATGGTGTAGTATCAGTGTTGGGTAACCATGATTTCCTCATTTACGGCAACCGTTTTGGAAGGGATACAGCAGCCCACAACGCAGCTGTAGAGGAGTTTGCCACCTACCAAAGAGAAACACTCGGGTGGAATCTTTTGCGCAATTCCAGCTTCCCGATAACTAAAGACTCCACCACAATAACCATCCTTGGGGTAGACAACAAGAGCTGTACAAACCAGGGATTCAGAAGCACCAATACTGGAGATTTGCACGCTGCAATGGAAGGGACAGACGGATTTAGGATACTCCTCTCACATGACCCTACACATTGGGCAGCAGAGGTAGTACCACAAAGTGACATCCACCTTACCCTCTCTGGCCACACACATGCCGCACAGGTAAAGCTGTTTGGCTTCACTCCGGCATCATGGACCTTCCAGCACACTCACGGCCTTTATGAGCAGGATGGCCAGACCCTGTACATAAACATTGGATTGGGCTGCACAGCGCCCGTAAGAATTGGAGCATCGCCGGAGATAACTGTAATAACACTTAATTAAACCACACTTATGAATTTTACAGGATTGCTTGTAGGACTATCTACTTTTTTAATAATAGGACTTTTTCATCCGCTTGTCATAAAGGCGGAGTATTATCTTGGTGTAAAAAGCTGGTGGCTATTTGCTTTGTCGGGAGTAATATTCTCTGTCCTATCACTTTTGGTTGGGCACATTATATGGTCCACAATACTTGGCGTAACAGCATTCTCCTCATTCTGGAGCATTCTGGAGGTATTTGAACAGAAGAAAAGGGTTCAGAAGGGTTGGTTTCCAAAAGGACCGGGACATAAATAGCCCCCTACTCCACCCACATCTTGCCACTGAGGTCCTTGCAGATGGTGTCGCCTTCGTTTACGGTTACAAAGCCGTCGGGAGTAAGAAGGGAGAGCATGGAGAAGCCCATGCAGATGTATGGGGCAAGTATCTGGTCTCCGCAGAATTGCTGCACCTGAGGGTAATTTAGGCCTGTGTACTGGATTTTCTGTATGGCTGAGGCTTGGGTACATTGCAAGTGTTGCATCTGGTGCCCGAAAAAGCGTTTTTCCCCTACCGGTTGGAAGCCGTATCTGGCGTAAAAAGATGCAACGCCTGGGTTATCCGTATTATCTACCATAAGCCCTACACATTCGTGGCCCATTGCAAATGCCATCTGTACTATTGCTTTGAGAAGGTGTTCGCCGAGGCCGTTCCCACGGAACTGAGGCAACACTGCCAATGAATCTATGTAGAATTCTCCCGCCTGGGTTTCTTCATCAATCACCGTTAAATTCTTGTTATATTTACGGACAATTGAGAGGGTCCTTTCACGCAAGGGGGCAAGTTTTGCACCGTCATAGCCTACAACAGCTCCAGCTGCCACGCTGTCCACTTCTGCAATAAGGGCATTCATGTAGCTGTATTGGGTATCAGGAACGGCTGCTGCCTCTTCCAGTGCTTGCAGATACTCCGTTCCACAGTATTTCACTATAGACTCCTCACCTATAGCCATTGACACTGCATGGGCTATGATTGCTGCATCTGCTGCTGTTGCCTCTCTTATCTTTATGCTTTCCATACGCATCTGCCGTTACCGGGGTTAAATGAAGAACAATGATACTCCCGCCACACTTATGATGGCTCCTATTACCTCTTTGAAGGTCACTTTCTGACCAAAGACAAGGTGCGCAGGCCAAAGGATGAATACTGGTGTAAGGGCCATAAGGGTTGAGGCAATGCCTGCCTCTGTATAGCGGACTGCCATCAGTGAAAGGGATACTCCAATGAACGGTCCGGTGAAGGTTGCCCAGAATGCTGCGTTCATTCCCTTTTTGTCTTTTGCAGCAGTCACAAGGGTCCCGAGCTTTTTCTGGAGTATCATTACCCCAAGGAATCCTATTGCTCCGGTTACCGCCCTTATAAATGTGGAGGCAAATGGAAGCATTGCAGCAACCGCCTCCTCTCCTGACGGAATTGCAGCCTCATAGAAGTTCATTCCCACCTTACTGAGCACCAATCCTATTCCCTGACCTATTCCGGCTCCTACGCCCAATAAAACCCCTTTTAGCGGGAGTTTGAGTGAAAGTTTGCCCTTTCCTTCTGCCCCACCCTTGTTCAGCACTGAAATGCCAATTCCTGTAAGGGTTACCAGCATTCCCAATACACCCTGCAGCTGCATCTTCTCCCCAAGGATAATCCAGCCTGCAATGGCAGCCGTAGGGGGTGCCAATGTCATAAAGAGCTGCCCGAACCTGGAGCCTATGATTATATATGAATTGAACAGACAATAATCTCCCAGAATATACCCTACAAAACCGGAAAGAGAGAGCCACAGCCAAGCCCGCCCACTGGCATAAGAGGGGAACGGTACACCCGTAACACACCAGAGGGTAATACCAAGCATGCACAAAGAAAGAAGCATCCTTATTACATTAAGCTGGAGCGAACCTATCCTTTTGCTCCCTATCTCCGCAAAAAGGGCTGTAACTGTCCATGAACACGCTACCCCAAGAGAGATTATTTCACCCAAATACTGCATGGTCCAAACTATTTCTTCTTAAAAATAAGCTTGTCAGTTATTACAAAATTAAGCAATCCTGCTAAAATTCTGCTTATAGTATTAATGATTACCAGATTTCCACCATCCCAAATCTTCTCAAACATCATTACAAGAAGTACTCTAAGTGCAAATATTCCAACATTTGAGACATTATAAGCTGCAAGGCGTTTCCAAAATTCTGAGCGTCCTCCAGTGGAAAGCCTGTCATTCCATATAAAGTACCAGCTGAAAATGAAGCCAATTATAATAGAACACTCATACGATATTACCGGCGAAAGTATTACCTCTCCAAAATAGCCGCTGAAAATAAACTTGGTAAATACCCACACAAGTGAAATATCCACAGTTCCGGCAATAAGCCCAACTCCAGCAAACTTTATAAAACGCACCAATGTGCTGTCATTACTGAAAACACCCATCTCCTATACTAAAAATAGAAATCCCAATACCACAATTAATGCTACTACAAACAGATCAATAAGACAATAGCCCATAATATCCTTTGCGTTAAGTTTTGCAATGGCAAGAGCTGGAAGAGCCCAGAACGGCTGAATAAGGTTTGTCCATGCATCACCATAGGCAATTGCCATTCCGGTAACGGCAGGATCAACACCAAGCTGTACACCTGCAGGAAGCATAATTGGAGCCTGTACAGCCCACTGTCCACCACCACTTGGTACAAATACATTTACAATACCTGCGCTCAAAAAGCTGAGCATAGGGAAAGTCTTCTCATTTGAAATTGCCACACATGCCTCACTTATCTGTCCTGCAAGAGATACCCCTTCTGCAGATGAAGAGGTCATGATACCCATAATTCCCGCATAGAAAGGGAACTGCAACAGAATGCCTGCAGAAGATGATGCAGCCTTGTTAACAGCTTTCACATATTTTATAGGGGTCTTGTGCAACACTATTCCCAAGAACATGAACAGCATTATCACATTGTTCAAATCCAATGAACCTCCCCTTACAAAAAGTCTTATTGCAAGATATCCCAATCCCATTACAGCTATTATTCCCGATAGTATCATGCTGTTGTTCAGCTTCTCGCTAGGGGTAAGTTTCCATTCCACCTTGCACTCTTTCTCTCCTATGGCACCACAAAGGTCCCTATCCTGCAAATCCTCCTCATCTCCAAGTAGTGCAGGATCCACACAGAAAGTTTTGTCGGGAGTAGGATGCATCAATGTATTTACCACAGTAAGGGCCACAATTATCGCAAAGGCAATTATAAGGTTATATGTTGCAAAAATTGTCTGGGAAATTGGAATTGCAGAGGTAATGGTTCCCCTTGAAACCTCAAGCAATGATGCGCCCTCTGTGGCCATTGCCAAAGGAATAGAAGCCGAAAGACCGGAATGCCATACTACAAAACCGCTGTATGCAGAAGCAATGAGAAGTCTGTAATCTACCCCTTTTACCGCTCTTGCAATCTCTTTTGCAAAGATTGCACCCACTATAAGGCCAAAACCCCAGTTAATCCAGCATGCAATTGAAGAGACAAGGGTAACGGTTGTAATTGCAGCTGCAGGAGTCTTTGGGAATGCGGCCATCTTGCGCAATCCTTTCTTTACAAGCGGAGCATCTGCAAGGGCAGAACCGCAAACAAGCACAAGGGCCATCTGCATGGAGAAAGCCAAAAGGCTCCAAACTCCCCCACCCCAATTTTCAACCACCTCCAGCGGAGTCTGGCCAGTTGAGAAAATTGCCGCCACAGCAGCTACCAAAGTAAGGAGTATTGCAAATACAAAAGGGTCGGGAAGATATTTCCTTATAAGCTTCACCGACAAATCTATTAATTTCTGCATAGTTTTCTATTATTGTCAATTTGTGTGCAAATGTAAAAAAAAAGAGAGGCCTTTGGCCTCTCCAACACAACTTTTTGAGTTGTTATTTCTGCTCAGCAGCCTTTTTTGCCTCAGCCTCTTTGCATTTATCGCATTTCTGGTCAGCAGGCTTGTCACACTCATGCTCTTTTCCAGCCTCATGGTTGCACTCTTTATGCTCACCCTCATGATTGTGGTTGCACTCTTTATGCTCACCCTCGTGATTGTGGTTGCACTCTTTGTGCTCACCCTCGTGATTGTGGTTGCACTCTTTGTGCTCACCCTCTGCTTTTGTGCACTCGTGACCCTCACCGTGGTTATGGTTACATACATGCGCAGTTGCTTTAGTCTCAGCAGCAACCTCTTTGTTTGAATTTGAATTGCCACATGAAGCAAGGGCAAATGCCACAGCAGCTACTAACAATACTTTTTTCATATGTGTATAATTTATGTTGTTTGTATTTTCAAAATTGCATTACAAAACTACTAAAAAAAAGAGAGTGACCAAAGGCCACTCTCCAAAATATCTAAATACAGTTGTAAATCAGATTATTTTTTGATCTCTTTTGCCAATCTTTCAGTAAGCATAGGAACAATCTTGTTAACATCACCAACGATACCAAGATCTGCAACCTGGAAAATAGGAGCAAATTTATCTTTGTTGATAGCGATGATAAGCTCAGACTCCTCCATACCTGCCAAGTGCTGGATAGCACC
>JAZTYE010000016.1:0-8252 GCA_045636765.1 Candidatus Egerieisoma sp. | reverse complement strand
GCATCCGCAGGGATGTTCCAGGTCTTTCCGGTTAAGAATGCTCCTTGTATTTTTCCTGCAGCACACCAGTTGCGGACTGTTCTTTCGGGAAGTCCGTGAGCATCGGCATATTGTTTTACTGACAAGTATTCCATAATTGCTGGTTTTATCGGCAAGTTTTCTGCCGTATTTGCTTACAAATATAATAATTCTTGCCGATATAGGCAAGAATTGGTGTGTTTAAGTTAGGTTAAGTCGGGCACACTCCGCTTCTCGGAATGAGGGGCGGGGTGTGTTTATTTGGTGTTGGTGGATTGTTTGGTTACATTTGTATTGGTTTTGTTTTATTCCTAATATTTTTACTTTATGGCGGAGGAAAATAAACAGGTTACTGAGCCTGATCCAAACAGTGTTTCTAATAAATTTGTGGGTATTCCTATTGCAGAACTCGTAGCGGCTCCTTTGGTGGCAGTGTGTGATTCTCAGAAGAAGCTTGCAAAGTCTGCTTATGAGTTTATGACTGAGATAGGTTTTAATGATGAGGGTAAAACCCGTATGGTTGAGTTTAATCTTCAGAGACCTATAGAGGGATCTCCAAAACCACAGGATATAAAGGTTCAGGCTCCGTTCCTTGGGCTTGTTCCGCTTCCAAATCTTCTGATTGATGATGTGCAAGTTGATTTTCAGATGGAGGTGACTGCTACTGAGAGTTCGGCAGAGAAATCAGCCAGTGAGGGGAGCACTAGTGCAAATGCAAATTTTTAAGTTTGGCTGTTTTGGTGGTGGCTCTGTGAATGTAAGCGGTAATGTGTCTTCCTGTGTGGAGCCTGTGCCAGGGGAAAAGGAGTAATTGATTATTGTTATTTAAGTGAAATAGTTTTTTAAGTTAGGTTAAGTCGGGCAGGCCCTGCAGCTTCGGGATGAGGTTGTGGGGTTTGTTTTTGTCGGGAATAACATTTTTGAAAAATTTTTAATTTTTCTTGAACCTTTTTGCAACACGGTTGTTTATATAATTGAAATAAGTTTTATCAGGTTTTAATCTGAGCACTCCTCAGCGTCGGGATGACGGCTGGGGAGTGTGATTTTTGTGTCGTAATGTTAATACTTTCTGGTGTTCTCCGGTTAAAAATAGTATTTTTGTGTTTGTTGATGAATATTTAAATCGTATTTAATCTTTGGAGTTATGGATGTAAAAGAACATAAGTCTCAGTTGCAGCTCTTTGAAGGGCGTAAGGTGAGAACAGTATGGGATGAGGATGCACAAGAGTGGTTCTTTTCTGTGGTGGATGTTGTGGCCGTGCTTACAGATAGTGCTGACCCAAAACAGTATATTAAGAAAATGCGTGCTCGTGATCCTGAGCTGAATACCAGGTGGGGTACAATTTGTACCCCTACTCGGATGATGGCTTCGGATGGTAAATGTTATAATACTCAAGCTGCTGACATGCAAGGAATATTCCGTATTATTCAAAGTATTCCTTCTCCGAAGGCTGAACCGTTTAAGCATTGGATGGCTCAGGTTGCAGCTCTACGAATAGATCAGATGCTGGATCCGGAATTGTCTATAGATCAGGCTGTGGCGGATTATAGGAGGCTGGGGTATTCTGAGTCTTGGATTAATCAGCGATTGAAAACAATAGAAATTCGCAAGGGATTGACAGATGAATGGAAAAGAGGTGGCGTGACTGAGTCAATTGATTTTGCTACTTTGACAGATTTGATGTCTAAAACATGGAGCGGTATGACTACTCGTGAATATAAGCGCCATAAAGGCTTGACAAAGGAGAGTCTTAAAGATAATATGACAAATATGGAATTGCTTCTCAATGCATTGGCGGAGGAAATGGCTACACAGCTGAGCAAGGAACGTAATCCAGATGGCCTTGTTGAGAATGCTGCTATAGCAAAAGAAGGTGCTGAGGTAGCTCGTGATGCAAGGGATAATGTGGAGAGACGTCTTGGTAGGAGTGTGATTTCTGCAGAACGTGCTATAGATCATACCAATCCTTATGATTCGTTGCCTTTGAATCAGCCTGGAGAATTTGGGGATGATGAGAATATGTTGTAATTAGTGTTATACCGCTTGCTTTCCTTAAGATTATCCTTTTATAATTGTTGTAGGTATCTAGAAATATTGATTTCATGTATTTTAACGACTTCTTTACATCACTTGTTATGGATAGTAAAAACAGGTGTAATAGAAGAAAGGTGACAATCTTTACTTATGATAATAATTCCAGGATGGAACTCTTAACACAATTGCATAGACGTAAATTCAGTATAGAGCAAATTAGTAGGTTGAACGATTTTAATGTTATTTGTACTCATGAGTCTGATGAAGGAAAATTGCTAGACTTTCTGGAACATCAAGATAAAACGCGCAGAAGTGATTTTTAAATACTTATAGAAGACAGTATTATTATATAAAGTCGGACAGGCCCTACAGTCTCGGGATGAGGTTGTGGGGTTTGTTGTGTTGGGGGTATAGGAAAATATGGGTCATTAGAAGAGGATGTAAGCTTTGTCGGTAAGATCTGAATTTATTATTATATTTGTAATGAGAATAAGAATAAGAATAAGAATGGGTAGTTGTATAGTAGTTTACTTTTGTTGTACGGATGGATGTGGTAGGGATTGTTGCGAGGGTTGATACTACGCGTGGGATGTTGTTTGGAGAAGATTATGGGACAGGATGACGAATGAGAGGTTGTAGTTGTCAAAGGTTGAGAAGTGTTGAAGTCGTGTATTGATGAGATCTGTGAGATGGGGGGGCTTGTGAATGTTTTTAGAAAGGACTAATTTTCTGAAATTAGAATAACATAAGTTCCTATATATGCGAAAAGAGATTACATAATAACCTATTAGGATGAATTCTTGATATGAAGCATTTAATAGTACAGGTAAATGGTAATATTATTATTGAGACCTGTGGGCATTCTTTCCATTATGATGTTGCTTGTGGCGGTGGTGATGATATTATAGATATTAATAAATATAGCAAACCTGGTCAATTTATTGATGATAGACTAATTATCGATGGAGATTTGGTGTTAGATCAATCAACGGCGGTTTTGCCTTATGCGTCATATTGTGCCACGAAAGATGTTGTTGATAATTCGCAATGTCGTCCTTCTGTTAATATTAACTCTTGGGTGAAAGGAATAAAGACATAATAAATAAAGCTAATATTGAAATTCCAGAAGAGTGCAAACAGCACTACTATAATGGTTTATTTCTTTCGTTATGTAGCTCGTTTGAACTTGCTGTTATGGATTTATTGTTGATGAAAATAACATCTGTACAAAAGTGTTATGACAATGCTGTTAAGTATTGGCTTTTAAAGACAGAGGCCAAACATCAAGATAAGGACTATGACAAGTATTTTATTCCAATCATAAAATACTATACGAATAGCGTTGTATATCATCGTTTCAGAGAAACTCAACAGATATATAAAGATATTCTAGATATTGATCTTCCTGATTTTATAAAGATAGAGAAAGCATTTAAGAAAAGGAACAATATTGTTCATCGTTATTCTATATCGAATTTAGATAGAATAACAATTACAAATGCTACGCAGGCTGATATTATAGATTTGGAACAGGAGATTGGCAGGTTTCTGACTTCTTTGGAGGGAAGAATTAACTCTCTAAAATGATTTTAAAGAGAAAAGGATTGTGTGCTTCCCTTTTCGTACTATTTCTTGTTAGCTGTAGATGTTTTATAATGCTTTGCCAATTAAATATGATTGATATATGCAGTCTGCTGAGTCGTAATTGTGCTGGATGCCTTTTCTACAGTTCACTATGAAGTCAAGCCACTGGTCTGTCATACCTTTGAAGTCAAGGATTAAGAGAGATTTGTCGGGAGTATATTCGTATGTGCTGATTGTGGGAGTTTCCTTTCTCATTGCCCACCTTTTTGCCTGTCTCTTCAGTTTTGTGCAATAGAATCCTTCTCCGAAATTTTTGGTGAACTTGCCAGTTCTGATTTCAGGAGTTATGACCTCTGTTGCACTCCCGTGGAAAACTCTCATTGACTTTGATGTTTGTAATCTTTATCTATTCAAAGGTAATGTTTTTACTGATAGTAACAAAATGCAGCGTCGGGATGACGTTCGGGAGTGTTTTTTGTGTGGTTTTAAGTTACGTTGTCCTTTTGTGTAATTGTTTGATTTATAATTGATTGAAAATGTAGATTTTGGTGCTGTTTTAAACTTGTGTTTTGCAATTTCTTGAGGTTCAGTGAATTGTACAAAAAGACAACGTAATTATACTGTGCGTTTTTTTTACTATTTTTGTAATAGAAAATTTGTGTTTTAATGAAAGGTATTGTTTTGGCGGGAGGTTCGGGGACAAGATTGTACCCAATTACCAAAGGGGTGAGCAAGCAGCTGCTTCCGGTTTTTGATAAGCCTATGATTTATTATCCTATTTCGGTCTTGATGGAGGCAGGGATTAGGGAGATTCTTGTTATTTCTACTCCTGAGGATTTGCCGGCATTCAAGAGGTTGTTGGGAACAGGAGAGGATTTTGGAGTTAGGTTTGAGTATGCGCAGCAGCCGTCGCCGGACGGGTTGGCACAGGCGTTCATTATTGGTGAGGAGTTCATAGGGGAGGAGAGTGTGTGCCTTGTATTGGGCGACAATATTTTCCATGGAAGTTATTTTACACCTATGCTCAGAGAGGCGGTAAGGGCTGCTGAGCAGGATGCTGAGGCTACTATTTTTGGTTATTGGGTGAGTGATCCGCAGCGCTATGGTGTGGCAGAGTTTGATAGTGAGGGCAATTGTTTGAGCATTGAGGAGAAACCGGCTCAGCCAAAGAGCAATTATGCGGTTGTGGGACTGTATTTTTATCCTAATAAGGTTGTTGAGGTGGCTAAGGGTGTAAAGCCGTCGGGAAGAGGGGAGTTGGAGATTACAAGTGTGAACCAGCAGTTCCTGCAGGATGGAGAGCTTAAGGTTCAGACACTTGGCAGAGGTTTTGCATGGTTGGATACTGGTACGCATGACTCTTTGAGTGAGGCTTCTACATTCATTGAGGTAATTGAGAAAAGGCAAGGATTGAAAATTGCATGTCTGGAGGCTATAGCATTCAGGAAAGGATGGATTAGCTCTGATAAGTTACGTGAGGTGGCGCAACCAATGATAAGGAATCAGTATGGGCAATATCTTATGAATCTGATAGTGGAGGCGGAAAAGAACGGCATTAAGGAGATTGAATAGTTATGGGTGTTATAAAGACTGAGTTGGATGGAGTTCTGATTATAGAACCTAAGGTGTTTGGAGATCAGAGAGGCTACTTTTTTGAGAGCTATAATGAGGCAAGGTTCAAAGAAGAGACAGGACTTGATATTACTTTTGTGCAGGATAATGAGAGCAAGTCTTCATATGGTGTGCTTAGAGGGTTGCATTTTCAGAAGTCGCCTCATGCACAGGGAAAGCTTGTTAGAGTTGTGACTGGTAAGGTGTTGGATGTTTCTGTGGATATAAGGAAAGGTTCACCAACTTTCGGGAAGCATATTGCGGTTGAGCTTACTGGGGAGAATCACCGTCAGGTGTATATTCCGCGTGGGTTCGCTCACGGTTTTGTGGTGTTGAGCCCCGAGGCTATATTCCAATATAAGTGTGATGCTCTGTATGCTCCTGAGAGTGAGGGGGCGGTTGCATGGAATGATCCGCAGTTGGGCATTGACTGGAAGATTCCATTTGAGGATATTATTCTTAGCGAGAAGGACAAGCATCACCCGTTGCTGGAGGAGGCTCCAGAGCTTTTTGATTATCATGAAAATCTGTATTAATCTATGAATATCCTGGTTACCGGAGCCAACGGCCAGTTGGGCAGTTCTATAAGGAAAGTTGTTGCTGAGGCAGCAGGGAAGGGGGTTCTTCTTCCCGACAGCTATTCCTTTACTGACGTGGAGGAGTTGGATATTACCAACCTTCAGGCTGTGAGGAAGATGGTTGCCCAGAACAACGTAAATGCTATTGTTAACTGTGCTGCCTATACCAATGTGGATGGGGCGGAGGATGCACAGGAGTTGGCTGAACTGCTTAATGCTAAGGCACCGGAGAATCTGGCAGTGGCAATGAAAGAGGTAGGTGGTCTTTTGGTGCATATTTCAACTGACTATGTGTTTGGTGCTGAGCCTTATAATACCCCTTGCAGAGAGGACCAACAAGGTACACCTACTGGTGTGTATGGCCTTACCAAATTGCATGGGGAGCAGGCTATACAGGAAGTTGGTTGTAATTATGTGATTATCCGCACTGCGTGGCTGTACAGTGAGTATGGTAAAAACTTCTGTAAGACTATGATGAATCTTACAGCTGCCAGACCTCAGCTTAAGGTTGTGTTTGACCAGGTTGGTACTCCTACTTATGCGTTGGATCTTGCAAAGGCAATTGGAGTGGTGTTGGAGGATTATGGAAAGGAGATGGGAGAAAGTAATTTGTCGGGAAGAAAATTGCATGGTGGAAAATACTCAAAAATAGGCATATACCATTTCAGTAATGAGGGCGTTTGCAGCTGGTATGATTTCTCTAAAATGATTGCTGAGTATAACGGGACAACTGCCTGCAATATACAGCCTTGTTACAGTTGTGATTTTCCTAGTCCTGTACAAAGACCGGCATATTCTGTATTGGACAAATCCAAGATAAAAGCAGTGTTTGGAGTTGAGGTGCCTTACTGGACTGACTCACTCAAAAAATGCATATCAAATCTTAAAGCAGAAAAGTGATGAAGCAAAATATTCTTATTACCGGCGGAGCAGGTTTTATTGGAAGCCATGTGGTACGCCTGTTTGTAAACAAATATCCTCATTATAACATAATTAACCTGGACAAGCTTACCTATGCAGGTAACTTGGCTAACCTTAAGGATATTGAGGATAAGCCAAACTACAAGTTTGTTAAGATGGATATCTGTGATTTTGAAGGAGTTCTTGAGCTAATGCGTGATGAGCAGATTACAGGGGTGATTCACCTCGCCGCAGAGAGCCACGTAGACCGTAGTATCAAGGACCCTTTCACATTTGCCCGCACCAATGTAATGGGAACCCTAAGCCTTCTTCAAGCTGCAAAGATTTATTGGGAGTCTCTTCCCGACAAATATGAGGGAAAGCACTTCTATCATATTTCAACTGATGAGGTGTATGGGGCGCTGGAGCTTTCGCATCCCGAGGGGGGTAGAGCCACCTTTTACCACTACAGCTTCGTCTGGAGAGCATCATTTGGCATATGGAACAGATTTCTTCTATGAGACAACAAAATATAATCCTCATAGTCCTTATAGTGCATCTAAGGCTTCTTCTGACCACTTTGTAAGGGCTTACCACGATACATACGGAATGCCTACAATTGTTACAAATTGTTCCAACAATTACGGCCCTTACCAGTTCCCAGAGAAGTTGATTCCTCTCTTTATTAACAATATCCGCAAGCGCAAACAGCTTCCAGTATATGGCAAGGGGGAGAACGTACGTGACTGGCTATATGTAGAGGATCATGCACGGGCAATAGACATAATTTTCCATAAAGGTTCCATTGCTGAGACCTATAATATTGGCGGTTTCAACGAGTGGAAAAATATAGATTTGATTAAAGTAATGATCAAAACTGTAGATAGAATACTCGGTAACCCAGAAGGTTCTTCTGAGGATTTGATTACATATGTAACTGACCGTGCCGGCCATGACTTGCGTTACGCGATTGACTCTACAAAACTCCAGAAAGAACTTGGCTGGGAACCTTCGCTACAGTTTGAGGAAGGAATTGAAAAAACCGTCCGATGGTACTTGGACAACCAGGAGTGGATGGATAATATTACTTCCGGAGAGTATGAGAAATACTATGCAGAGATGTATAAAGGGAGATAAAAAATCTCATTTTATGTGAACTTTTCTTCAGCGGGGTTGTTTAATATATGAAATAAGTTTTATCAGGTATAATCTGAGCACTCCTCAGCGTCGGGATGACGGCTGGGGAGTGTTTGTTTTGTGGTGTGGAATTGAACTTTACGTTTGGAGTATTGTTATTTATATGAAATAGTTTTTTAAGTTAGGTTAAGTCGGGCAGACCCTGCAGCTTCGGGAGAGGTTGTGGGGTTTGTTTTGTTGGGGGGATTTGTTAATTTTGGGTGAAAATTTGTCGGGATTATGAAAATTGCAGTTGCAGGTACTGGTTATGTGGGCCTTTCTATGGCTACTTTGTTGGCACAGCACAATAGTGTGGTGGCTGTGGATGTGGTGGCGGATAAGGTGGAGAG
>JAZTYE010000015.1:0-6481 GCA_045636765.1 Candidatus Egerieisoma sp. | reverse complement strand
AGCACAAGAATCGCAAATCTCATTGTTGCCCGCATGGGTAAGTGTCATATAACGTACACCCATCTTGTAGAACAGCTTAAGCAAAGAAAGATCTTTCTGGATAGGAGAACCGTTCTCCAGACCAATAAAGATTGCAGTTCTCCCCTCTGCTTTAAGTTTGCGTGCCTCGCGCACAGATGTTGCCAATCCTACCTTCTTGGGGTTCTCATCAATAACCTCGTGGGTAAGGGCCACAAGTTGAAGGGCACGGCGTGTAGCCTCGTCGGGAGAAAGTGAATTTGAAGTGTATGCTGCAAAGAAAACACCATCAACTCCACCATCCTTAAGGCGGTCAAAATCTATGTGTCCAAGTTTGCGTCGTTTTGAAACATCCTGTCCTCTAATAATTGCCAAAGGGGTATCACAATGTGAATCAAGCACAAAGGCCTCCTTGTGAAGTTCTGCTGCTGTCATAAAGTATGTTGTTTTAATATGTTTTTCTTAAGTTTGGTAACAAATTTAACAATAAAGTGCAACAAACGCAAAATCCCGCCGTCATATAAGTGAAAAGCTAAGAGAATGAAACACACCGGCAACATAACCCAAATATACAACCAATATGCGCAGCAGCTCTATTTTACCGCCCTACGCATAACAGGCAACAGTTATGATGCAGAGGAGGTGATGCAGGATACGATACTCAAATACTACCATCAGCAACAAAAAGAGGGGATAGAGAAACTTGGTAGCTGGCTCAAAAGCATATGTATCCGCAAGGCAATTGACAAACTGAGGGAAAAGCACCGCACAAAGGAGTTCCTGGAGGAGTATAAAGAGGAGCAGATTGTATCACCCACTCCAAAGCTCCAATACTCGGTAGAGGATATAAAAAAGGCACTCCTCCTTCTTCCCGACAGTTACCGCACAATCCTATCCCTCCACCTGTTTGAAGGTTACGATTACCAGGAGATTGAGCAGATAACCGGCACAAAGGAAGTTACCCTAAGGAGCCTGTACAAGAGGGCTAAAGAGAAACTGGCGGCAACGCTACAAAATACACAAGGATAAATGGACAACTTGGAAAAATATATACAGAATAATTTAGATAAGTGCAACAGCGGAGAAATGCCACAAGGGCACAGAGAACGTTTTATGGCAAAACTGCAAGCCCGGCATCCACAACCCACACAGGCAAAAAGGAAACTGCCATGGAGACTCGCCGGAGTAATCTCCGCTGCGGCAATTGCAGTCCTATACTTTACAATAGGAACACCTTCCCAGGAGCAGCATGACACAATAACAATTCAGGAATTGGCTAAGCAAATGTATATTGAGGAAACAGAAGTACTACAGATGTTTACAGAAGAAGAACAATACATGATAAACTCTGTAAAATCCATCACAGAAGAGGCCATTCCGTTGGCAGACCAGCTTCCCGACGAGCTTACACCTGCAAGACGTGCTGAGATTCTAAAGGAATATTACAAGGCTAAGACAGCCAGTTTAAGACAAATTAAAACACTTTATGCGCAGAGTGACCAAATAATTGATTAACTAAAAAAAACACTGATATGAAAAGATTCATCCTGTCATTGGCAGTATTAGCAATGGGAACAGTTTCCCTAATTGCCCAGAACACACTCACCAAGGAGTATAATTTTGGTAAAATTATCGGCATTGATGCAGGCTCTATATATGAGATAGAGGTTACACAAGGAAATTCCGGGAAAGTAAAGATAGTTTATGATAAAGTATTTGAAGATAGACTTATTGTAAAATATGATAATGGGAACCTTGAACTTGGAATTGAATCCAAACAGGATGTTTTCCGCAACAATAAATCTAACAATGGAATTAAAGTATATCTTCAAATGCCTACAATAAAAGATTTGGAGCTATCTGGAGCCTCTTCACTTAAAGCAACAGGTAAATTTATGACAAAAGAACTGGAAATAGACCTTAGCGGAGCATCTTCAATTTCCGGATTGCAGATAGAGGGGCTGGAACTATCTGTAGAGTGCAGCGGAGCATCCAAACTCACCATGGCCGGCGATTTTAAGGATATGGATGTAGATTGCTCAGGAGCAAGTACAGTTTCAATAAATGGTGACAGCTACTATTTTGAAGGAGAGTTTAGCGGAGCCGTTAAAGCTGGAATATATGGTGACCATAACAATACAAATATAACATGCACTGGCGCATCTAAACTGACTCTTGAAGGTAAAACTGCATACCTTAAGTCTGTTACATCAGGTGCAAGCACCATTGATGCCCAGAAATTTACTGCCGGCAACGGCTATGCAGAGGTAACAGGTGCCAGCAATGCCAAAATCAGATGCTTAGGTGACCTTAAAATTATGGTAAGCCGTGCCAGCTCTCTAACCCACTACGGAAGCCCTAACATAATTAACCTGAACAAGGACAACAACATAAGAAAAGGGGATTAAAATCCCCTTTTTCATTTTTACCATCCAAAAGGATGTCCGCAAAGCGGTATTCTTGCCAGCGGGTGATAATCCCCAACCAATCCCACAGGAGTTGCATCATTAATGTCATTTACAATCTGTATGCAGTTACGGGCCTCAGAAATCCTGAAACCTTTCCCGGCAAGGATATTCTCATAACTGCGTGTATGCAGTTCTGTAAAGCCTTCACTGAACTCAAATTCGCTGCCGTCTATCATAATTGTACGGTAAGTTCTCTTTTCTCCCTGAACTGCATTTGCAGGAAGGTGGTCTGCATTAATGCTCAAGAAATATCTCACACGCGCCTTCTTGAGCTCAAGGAAACCGGCAACCCTGTCGTGCGATTTCACATGCACTATATTGCGCCGCACAGGTCCGAAGATCCACTGCAGCATATCATAAAAGTGTACACCAATATTAGTTGCAACGCCACCGCTCTTGCGTTCATCCCCTTTCCAGCTGGTATAATACCAGTTGCCGCGTGAAGTTATATAAGTAAGGTCCACATCATAAATCTTGTCTGCAGGACCGTTGTCTATCTTCTCTTTAAGGGCAGCAATTGAATCATGCAGTCTCAACTGCAGAATATTGTATGCACAGCATCCTGTCTCCTTCTCAAGCTGCTCCAATGCATCAATATTACGGGCCTTCAACACCAATGGTTTCTCACAAATCACATTGGCCCCCATACGCAAACCATACCTCACATGCGCATCATGAAGGTAATTTGGGGTACATACCGAAACAAAATCTATTTTGTCGGGAGTATTCTGAAGTTTGGTGCAATGCCTGTCAAAAAGTTCCTGCTGGGTAAAGAAACTTGCTTGCGGAAAGAAGCTGTCCATAATTCCCACACTGTCAAACGGGTCATATGCCGCCACAAGTTTGTTTCCTGTATCTTTAATTGCCCTCAGGTGACGCGGAGCAATGTATCCCGCCGCCCCAATCAACGCAAAATTCTTCATATCTATCTGTAAAATGCTTTAATTCCTCTGCAAATATAATGCAATTGTTCCTCAGAAAGTTCAGTATGCATAGGAAGTGACAACACTCTTCCCGACAGTTCTGTAGCCACCCTCAGTTTCTCTTCCCCCTCAAGGGCCGCAGCACCTCCGGCAACCTTTGCAATTGGCATATAAGCCTCCTGCCTCTGCAACGGAAGGGGATAATATATCATCGATGGAATCTCCTTCTTGGCCAAAAACTCCTTAAGTGCATCCCTTTTCCCCTCCTCCACCTTAATGGTAAACTGGTGGTACACGTGGGTTGTATAATCAGCAGTTACAGGGAGCTGCAGCCCCTCTACAGATGCAAGTTCATTAAGGTAATATGCAGCTGCACGCTGTCGGGATGCTATATATTCATCCAAATATTTGAGTTTTACATCCAGTACGGCTGCCTGCAGGGTATCCAGGCGGGAATTGCACCCAATCATGCTGTGGTGGTACTTTACCTTCTGGCCGTGGTTGGCTATGCAGTGAAGTTTCTCTGCGAGTTCCCCATTGTTTGTAAACATAGCCCCTCCGTCTCCAAAACAGCCAAGGTTTTTGGAAGGGAAGAAAGAGGTGCATCCAATATCTCCAATTGTACCGCTCTGGGGATTCTCCCTACCGTTTATTACACCTTTCCACTGCGCCCCTATTGCCTGGGCATTATCCTCCACTACATACAGGTTGTGCTTTGCTGCAATCTCCATAATTGCCCCCATATTGGCACATTGGCCAAAAAGATGAACAGGTACAATAGCCTTGGTGCGAGGGGTAATGGCCTCCTCTATTTTTGATGGATCAATATTAAAAGTATCCCTCTGCACATCCACCAATACCGGTATAAGGCCAAGAAGGGCAATTACCTCTGCTGTAGCCACATATGTAAAGGCCGGAACAATTACCTCATCTCCCCTTTGCAGCCCCAGCGCCATAAGGGCAATCTGAAGTGCATCAGTGCCGTTTGCGCATGTAATTGCATGAGCAGCACCTGTAAAATTGGCCAAATTGCACGAAAATTCCTTACATTTGGCACCGTTTATGAATTGTGATGTATTTATTACAGCTTGCATTGAGACATCTACCTCATCCTTAATTTTAAGGTACTGTCCAACCAAGTCAACCATTTTAATGTTCATAGAAAATACTTTTAACTCTACGCAAAGATAATGCAAAAAAGGATAACATATATTGTTGTAACGGCATTGTTCATCGTGTATATTGCCGCTGTGCTGTGCCTGTGCCTGCTTGATCTTTCAGACAAGACACCTGAGCTTCCAAAATACTTCCTTGGCATACCAATGGACAAAATTGCCCATTTCCTCATGTACTTTGCATACCCGGTTGTATGTTGGCTTATGCTCACCTACAACAAACGCATAAGGATAAACCACAAATACATATTCTCCACAATCCTCATCACAGGACTCACCTTTGCAGCCTTTACAGAAACTGCCCAGGGACTCCTCACAACCTACAGGGATGCGGATCCTATGGACTTTGTGGCCAATATCCTTGGTATATTCTCTGCCAGCCTTCTTATGCGCATATTCAACAAACCTGCCAGGAAAATGTGCGACATGGTGCAGGAGTATATGCACGGGAAACTGCATAAAGCATAAAAAAACTGTCGGGAAAATGATTTTCTTCCCGACAGTTTATTTTCACTGGTTACGCAGGGGTGCGGCTCCCGGCCTTCCGCTTTATTTCTTGAGCAGCTCAAGGCTTCTCTGAATAAAGGCATGAAGTTCCTTGCCCTTAAGCATATTGTTTGAAAGAAGCGCAAGATCTACAGTCTGTTTCATAAGGTCGTTGCCTTTTGCAAACTCCTCCATAATTGCTTTTCTCTGAGCTGTCTTCTGCTCGTCATTCTCACCTTTAATGTCAGCCACTTTGCAAGCGGTGTCACCCTCCATTGTATCTATGATCTCCTTCATGATAGGGTTCTCATAGTTTAGGGTAATGGTGTAAGACTCAGGCATTGAGCCGTAGAAGTTAAGGCCTCCGTTAAGGGCACTCATCTCTCTGTAACGGCGCATGAACTCGCTCTGGGTAATCATAATTGGAGCAGAAGTTGCACCAAGATTGTCTACCTGAACCTGATAGTGTGCACCCTCTGGAAGCACCGCCTCAAATGCGTATCCAAGGTCTTTCTCCTGACCCTCTTTAAGGGCAGGTTTCTGCTTGTCATCCTTCTGGATAAGGTTATCAATGCTGTCTGCATCTACACGGGCAAATGTTGAGTTCTCAAACTTGCTCTCAAGAAGGTTTACAAAGTGTGCATCCAACTGGCTGTCAAATACAAGTACCTGGTATCCCTTGTTCTTTGCTGCCTCAATGTATGAGTACTGTGCAACTGGATCTGTTGTATAAAGGTAAACAAGCTTGTTGTTCTTGTCTGTCTGCTCACCCTCAATAAGGGTCTTGTACTCGTCATATTTGAAGTACTTGCCCTCAGTGGTTTTCATTAGTGCAAACTTCACTGCTTTCTCATAGAATTTCTCATCTGAAAGCATTCCGTACTCAATGAACAGCTTAAGGTTATCCCATTTCTCCTGGAACTGCTCCTTCTCGTTTCTAGAAATTTCATCCAATCTGTCAGCCACCTTTCTGGTAATGTAGCTTGAGATTTTCTTAACGTTTGCATCACTCTGCAAGTAGCTTCTCGATACGTTAAGAGGGATATCCGGAGAATCAATCACACCATAAAGCAAAGTAAGGAAGTCAGGAACAATATTCTCTACAGAGTCTGTTACAAACATCTGGTTGCAGTAAAGCTGAATCTTGTTCTTTGAAATATCCATTCTGTCCTTAATCTTAGGGAAATAAAGGATACCTGTAAGATTGAAAGGATAATCTACATTAAGGTGTATGTAGAACAATGGATCATCCTGCATAGGATAAAGCTTGCGGTAGAACTCCATATACTCCTCATGGGTAATCTCAGAAGGAGTCTTGCTCCATAGAGGTGTAGAGTCGTTTATAATCTTGTCCTTGTCAGTCTCCTCATATTTGCCGTCTTTCCACTCCTCCTCTTTTCCAAATGCAATT
>JAZTYE010000014.1:0-3813 GCA_045636765.1 Candidatus Egerieisoma sp. | reverse complement strand
AATTGCAAACTGGGAGGCTAAGAACGAGGCAGATAAAAAAGAGTTGGAGAATGGTAACGTTATAGTTAAGACTATCATGGTTGGTCAGGGTCGTTCTCTTAAGAGAATCAGAACTGCTCCACAGGGTAGAGCTGCTAGAATCAGAAAACGTTCTAACCACGTTACTATCATCTTGGATAAAAAAGCCGTTAAATCAGAGGAGAAATAATCATGGGACAGAAAACTAATCCAATAAGCAACAGACTTGGTGTTATCCGTGGCTGGGACTCTAACTGGTACGGTGGAAAAGACTACGCTGCTAAGATCCTAGAGGATACTAAAATCCGTGAGTATCTTAACGCTCGTTTGGCTAAAGCAAGTCTTTCAAAAATTGTTATAGAGAGAACTCTAAAACTAATTACAGTAACTATCCACACTGCAAGACCTGGTGTTATCATCGGTAAAGGTGGTCAGGAGGTTGACAAACTAAAAGAGGAGTTGAAGAAAATCTCTAACAAAGAGGTTCAGATCAACATCTTTGAGGTAAAACGTCCTGAGATTGATGCTAACATCATCGCTAACAACATTGCAAGACAGGTTGAGGGTAGAGTTTCATACCGTAGAGCTATTAAAATGGCTATCGCTACTACTATGAGAATGGGTGCTGAGGGTATCAAAGTACTTATCAGCGGTCGTCTAGGTGGTGCTGAGATGGCTCGTTCAGAGCTTTACAAAGAGGGTAGAACTCCTCTTCACACTTTCCGTGCAGATATCGACTACGCACTAGCTGAGGCTAACACTAAAGTTGGTGTACTAGGTATCAAAGTATGGGTTTGCAACGGCGAGGTTTATGGTAAGAGAGATCTTACTCCTAACGCAGGTGTAAATGCAAACGCTGGTGCTCAGAACAACCAGGGCAACAGAGGTGGCAACAGAGGTAGAAGAGATAACCGTAAAGGTGGAAAACCTCGTGCTAAAAAAACTCAGGAGTAATCTAAATTAACTCTATATAAAAAGGGAATCGGTAACGGTTCCCTTTTTTTGTGCTCTTTCCATTCATTTTATATTTGGTTCTGGAAATGGCTCATTCTGGCACCAAACAGCAATAGTACAATCACTTTGGTTCTGGAAATGGCTCATTTTGGCACCAAACTGCAACAGTACAATCACTTTGGTTCCGGAAATGGCTCATTTTGGCGCAAAATTGACGGTTTGTGGCAGGTTGAGTGTGGGTAAGGGGAATGGATGCTATAGGGAGGCGAAGAGAGTAACCAAAAACGGTACGGAGAAATCTACCAGTATGCCGTGGAATATGGATATGAATACCATTTCTTTGCCACAGGCGGCAGTAATTACAGGTAGAGTTGAGTCCATGGATGTGGCTCCGCCCGATGCAATTGGTGCAAGTCTTCCAAATATTTTGCAAAGCAGCGGAGAGAATAAAAGTACAATTATCTCTCTCATGATATTGGACATGAGGGCAACAGTCCCAAGCTGTGCAGCATAGTCAGCACCGGCAGATAATCCCTTAATTTCTGTAATAAGGACTGATGACAGAGAGTAGTATCCGAATCCTGCCCCTACAGCCAAAGAATCAGCTAATGGCATCCCTTTAATTAACATGCTTGCCAGTGCAACAAACAGGAGTGTACCAACGATAGTGCCTATTGGAAGCAATAGGAAGCCTGGCCTGATGCTCAGAGCTATCTCTTTCAGTTTTTTGTCACTTCCAATGCTCATTCCCACCTGTATCATAAGGGCATATAAAACATATATGGAGATCTTTCCATCAATAAATGTTTGTGGTGCATAACCGGTACATCCGGCCAAGGCTCCAACAGCAAAGAAAGTAACTATAGTAAAACCTCCAATAAATTGGCTCACTTTGTTGTCGGGAACCGTTTGTTCATTTATGCAGTCTGAGTATGATTCAACGGGATTATCTGATGTTGGGAGTTTGAAGCTTGATGCTGAAAACTGGAAACGGGTGAGCAACCATGCCGCAACACTGCTCCCCAGTACTCCGGCAACGGAGATGAGGAGTGCCTTTTGACCCAGAGTGTCGAGATTTGATACAACAAGTTCATTGCCGCCAACCTGTACTCCAAAAAAGAACAGCAGCAGCCATATTGTAAGTGTAATTCCTTTGGACAGGATTTTAATCCAATCTGCCTTGCGTAACAGATATCCCAGGGCAATGCCTATGAATGTGATGAATAATACAGTGAACATGCATGTTGAATTGGTATCCAAAAATACAATAAATCCATAAACTTGCTGCAACTTGTAACATATTTATATTTTATGTACCTTTAACAATCAAAAAGTATCAATTATAAACTATAACCATATGAACAAACTATTTAAGGTTGCTGCAGTTGTTGCAGCTGTATTTACCCTTTCTTGCGCGCCTCAGGGCACAAATGCTCAGGCTCAGACAGAGGGAATTGAGAAAGTTTCTCCAGCTCAGGTGGGTATGGACGAGGTTCGTCTTGTAAAAGTTGATGATGTCATAAATGCTTCAATTGAGGAAAAAGTTATTCCGGGTGCTGTACTTGCAGTAGTTAGAGACGGTAAACTGGCTTACCTTAAGGCTTATGGAAACAAGAGTGTTTACCCTACTGTTGAGCCTATGACAGAGAATACTGTTTTTGACTTGGCATCTTGCAGTAAAGTTGTTGGTACAGCCATGAGTATGGCACATCTTATGGAGAACGGCGGATTCAGACTCACTGATAGAGTAGATATGTACATCCCAGGTTTCCAACCATATGTAGATCCTAAAACCGGCGAGAAAGTAAATATCAGAATTGTAGATCTTCTTACCCACTCAAGCGGTCTTCCTTCTTATGTTTCTCCAGAGGTTGTAATCAAAGACAAAGGTGTTGCAGACCCTGACAGCCTTATGAGCTATATCTGTACCATGAAGAGAATCTACAAGCCAACTACCAAATTTGAGTACAGCTGCTTGAACTTCATTACATTGCAGAATGTACTCCAGAATATTACAGGCAAAAAGCTTGCAGACTATGCACAGGAGAATATCTTTGATGTATTGGGTATGAAGCACACCACTTACATGGCAAGCAAAAAACCAGAGATTTTGCCATTGGTTGCTCCAACTGAGAAACAGCCTGACGGTAACTGTTTGATTGGAGAGGTTCATGACCCACTTGCAAGAGTGATGAATCATGGAAACTCAGGTAATGCAGGTGTATTCTCAAATGCTGAGGATTTGGCAATTCTTGCTGCTGCACTTATGAATGACGGTAACGTAAACGGAAAACAGGTTCTTGGCAAACTTACCGTTGAGACCATGACAAGAGTTCCCCAGGAGACAGAAGTGCTTGGCCGTTCACTTGGCTGGGACAACTACTCTTCATACGCTTCTAACCAGGGCAATATGTTCCACCCAACCAGAACATTTGGTCATACAGGTTATACAGGTACTTCAATTATCATTGATCCTGTTTCAAAAACTGCTGTAATCCTTTTGGCTCACAGAGTTCACCCTGCAGATAAAGGAAGTGCTGTAAGACTAAGGGCATTGGTTGCAAATATAGTTGCCGGCTCAATTGTCAAATAAATCTGTACGTATTTTAAAAGGGAATAAAAATCACCCTTGAAAACTAAATCCCTCCCACGCTATGCGTGGGCCCCTCCCGTTCACGATACCACGGGCGGTAACGGTTTTCAAGGGTGTTTTTTATTCCCTTTTTATATTTCATAAGGAATTTTCTTACCATCTTGCCAGAAAATTCCTTATATTCGCATTACGTTAAAATTTCCGGGGCGGGGTGAAAGTCCCCACTGGCGGTAAAGTCCGCGACCCTG
>JAZTYE010000013.1:0-5229 GCA_045636765.1 Candidatus Egerieisoma sp. | reverse complement strand
CCTTGGGAATGAACTCCTGGCTAATATTTGATTCAAAGCCGTACTGATACTCAGCATTGGCTATGTTTTCTATAATTTCGTTATTTTTACTCATCGCAGCACAAAGTTAAACCATTTTAGAGTATTTTTGTAAAAAATACTGCCATATGAATACAGAATCACTAGAAAAAGGTACTCAGGAGAACAATAATGCTCCAAAAAGGACACAAATAAGCGAAATTGGCAAAGTTGCACTCCTAAAAAGGCTTTTTGAAGGTACTCCATACAACAACTCAACATCCCATATGTTCGGCGGCCGTATTCCCGACAAAGCCGGACGCACAAAGGATGTGAACAATTTCCTTTCACTGCAAAAAACAATGCTTGAAGGAATTGACTTTGACCTTACATACACCCCACTCAAACACCTTGGCTACAAGGCTGCCCTTCTGGCACTTGGAGGCATTTATGCAAAATGCTACACCCCTGTATCATTATCATTCTCCCTTGGCCTTTCTGCAAGATTCTGCGTGGAGGATATAGAGGAGTTCTGGACCGGAGTGCTTGGAGCATGCAAAGAGCACAAGATTGAGCAGCTTTCACTTGATTTGGGTGCCTCAATGACAGGTCTCAACATAGCAATCAGCGCCTGCGGTCTGCAGAGCGCAAAAGTTGCGGCAACCGTACCTGCAGTAGACAACACATGCCTGCTTTGCCTTACCGGCAATGTAGGAGCAGCGTACATGGGACTTCATGTATTGGAAAGGGAAAAGATTGCATTCAACCGTATCCCGGCAGAGCGTGCGGCAGAATATGTACAGCCGGATTTGAGCAAATACAAATACATCCTCAGCCAATATTTGAGCCCTGAGATTAACCCAAAAACATCCGAGCAGTTCAAGGAGGCAAAACTGTTCCCTGCATGCGGCTACTTCATAACCAACGGCCTTGCAGCAGCTGTAATGCAGCTATGCCAGGAACACAATGTGGGGGCTAAGATATACTTGGGAAAAATTCCTATTGCATCACAAACCTTTGCAATGGCAGACGAGCTGAACATGGATGCCATAACTGCAGCCCTAAACGGCGGAGACGACTACAAATTCCTGTTTGCCGTACCTGTTCAGGAGCACGAACGTTTCCATAAGGAGTTCCCTAATGTGGACATCATAGGCCATTTGTGCAAACCTGAGGCAGGAGCCTCCCTCATCACTCCGGAAGGGGCAGAAATTGCCCTTAGGGCCCAAGGCTACTAGAAACACAAAAGGATTGATAACTTTGGTTATCAATCCTTTTTATTTTATAATCATCTATCCTACAAATACACCTCCGCATCCACTTTATAATCCAGATTTGAATGCTGCAAGTACTCAAGCAGACCAGGATTCACATCTATCTTGTATTTGCGGGAGAAGTATTCTACTGAGTAGCCTTTCTCATAATCAAGGACATTGAGAGAGAGCATCTTCTTGCCTTTATGCTCTTTCAGCTGTTTTATGAACTCCTTGCGGAAATCGGGAGTAATGCGTTTTACCGGTACGTTTACCGTAAGTCTTTTTATGAACTCCTCTTTGGTATTGGCCAGAAGGGTCATCTTGCGCATCTTGAGCTCACACTCTACCGGTGCAGGTTTGCTGTCGGGACCCTTCTCCTCCTCAGGTTTGGCAAAACCGAAGCGTGGCATAATTGCACATTTGAACATAAGGGCCTGGCTCTCCTCCAAGAACGGCATGAAGGTCTCATAATCTTTGCCGAACAGGGCAAACTCCATGCTTCCGCCATAATCCTCAACTGTAAATTTTACCCACGGACGGCCTGTCTTCTTGGAAACCATCTTGCTCACAGAGGTAATGAGACCTGCAAGATACAGCTCCCTCTTCTGCAGCGAGGCATCTGTAGAGGCATCCTTAACCATCTGCGCAGCATCAGTAAGGGAAACCTTTGCAAAATTGTCAAGCTCAAACTTGTACATATCAAGCGGATGGGCAGAAAGGTACATCCCCACAAGCTCCTTCTCCTTTTTAAGGAACTCCATCTTGTTGTAATCCTTTGGTGCAGGAATCTCCGGAGGTACTGGTTTGAACCCTTCATCCATGTCTCCAAACAATGAATTTCCTCCACTCAACGAGTCGCTTTGCAACTTCTGTCCATATCTGCACAACGCCTCAATAAAGACATCTCCCTTGCTGTTCTCTGCAAAAAACTGCTCCCTGCGTATCTCCGGGAATGAATCAAATGCACCTGCATAGGCAAGTGACTCTATGGTTTTTCTGTTTATGGTTCCTCCAGCAGAAGCCCTCTCTATGAAATCAAACACTCCTGTAAACGGCTTGTCTCCCCTGCAGGCTGTAATTGCATCTACAATTGCACCTCCAACACCTTTTACACCACCCATTCCAAAACGGATGTCTCCATCTTTATTTACAGAGAATGTGCGTTCACTCTCGTTTATATCCGGCCCCAACACATTGCTGCCTATTCTGCGGCACTCATCCATCAGCTTGGTAATCTCCTCTATATTGTTGAGGTTCTTACTCAAGTTGGCAGCCATAAACTCTGCAGGATAATGGGCTTTCATATAACCTGTCTGGTATGCCACCCATGCGTAGCATGTAGCGTGCGATTTATTGAAGGCATACTGGGCAAATGCTGTCCAGTCTTTCCATATCTTCTCCAATATATCCTGCGGATGGCCGTTGGCAGCTCCCCCCTCCATAAACTTCACCTTAAGCTCCATCATCTTGTCTATGAGTTTTTTACCCATAGCTTTACGCAATCCGTCGGCCTGGCCTTTTGTAAAGTTTGCAAGTTTCTGGGAGAGCAGCATCACCTGCTCCTGATACACGGTTACACCGTATGTATCCTGCAGGATACTCTCCATTTCAGGCAAGTCATATTCTATTGGCTGCTCACCTTTTTTGCGGGCTACAAAATCCGGTATATAATCCATAGGGCCCGGCCTGTAAAGGGCATTCATGGCAATAAGGTCCTCAAAACGGCTTGGCTGAAGCTCCCTGAGCCATTTCTGCATGCCCGGAGACTCAAACTGGAACACCGCTACGGTATCACCCCTGCCAAACAGCTCAAAAGTCTTTTTATCATCTATGGGAATAGCCTCAATGTCTATATCTATTCCTTTGGATTTCTTTACATTTTTTACAGCCTCCTTAAGGATGGACAGGGTACGCAGACCCAAGAAATCCATCTTTAGCATTCCCACATCCTCAATGAAAGATCCCTCATATTGGGATACCCACATATCCTCACCTGTCTCCTTATCCTTGGCTATACAAATTGGTATATGCTCTGTAAGATTATCCCTACCAATAATGATGGCACAAGCATGCACACCGGTATTTCTTACGGTTCCTTCAAGTTTCTGGGCATATTCAAGGGTATCGTGCACTCCCGGGATATCGGAGTTCTCATAAGCCTCCTTCATCTCAGGTACAAGCTTAACACAGTTCTCAACTGTTACCTTTACCTTCTTGGTCTTCTCCTTTACCTCTCCGTTCTCATCTGTGTATTTCTCCACCTCCTCCGGGAAGCTGTCGGGAACAAGTTTGGCAAGGCGGTCACTCTCCTGCAAAGGCACCTGCTGTATGCGGGCAATATCTTTAATGGCACTCTTTGTTGCCATTGTACCAAATGTTACCACATGTGATACATGGTCCTTTCCATATTTCTCCTCTACATACTGGAGCACTTTTCCTCGTCCGTCATCATCAAAGTCAACGTCTATATCTGGCATTGAGATACGGTCGGGGTTAAGGAATCGCTCAAACAGCAAATCGTATTTTATAGGATCCAAATTGGTGATTCCAAGGCAATATGCAACTACAGAACCGGCTGCAGAACCACGGCCGGGGCCTACCCAAACACCTATGCTGCGGGCAGCGGCAATGAAATCCTGTACAATAAGGAAGTAATCAGGAAATCCCATCTTCTTAATGGTGGCAAGCTCAAAGTCTATACGCTCACGGCACTCATCGGTGATGGTCTCATATTTTCTCTCTGCCCCTTTATATACAAGGTCGCGCAGATATTCGTTGCTGTCGCGAAACTCCTGTGCAATAGGCAATACCGGAAGTACATGGTCTCTGTCAATCTTGTATTTCTCTACCTTCTCTACAATCTCAAGTGTATTGTCTATAACCTCCGGGTGCTCAGGGAACAAGGCCCTCATCTCCTCCTCTGTCTTAAGATACTCCTGCTGGGTGTATCTCATACGGTTAGGGTCATCGTAGTTGGCATTGGTAGTAAGACAGATAAGGCGGTCATGGGCCGGGCCGTCCTCCTTGCTGGCAAAATGGGCATCATTGGTTGCCACAACCTTAATTCCAAGGCGCTGGCCCATCTTAAAGATCTCTGCATTGGCAATCTCCTGCAAATCGGCTACCTCTGTTGTCATACCTGGAATCTCTGTACGGTGCAGCTGCACCTCCAAGTAATAATCCTCTCCAAAGAGATTCTTGTACCATAGGGCAGTCTCTTCTGCCTTTTCCAGTTTTCCTGTATTTATATACTTTGGAATCTCTCCTCCAAGACAGGCAGAACAGCAGATGAGGTTCTCGTGGTATTTTTCAAGGATTTCACGGTCTATCTTCGGTTTGTAATAGAAGCCCTCTGTCCAGCCTGTAGAGACAATCTTTACAAGATTATAGTAACCCTGAAGATTTTTCGCCAGCAAAATAAGGTGATATGCTCCCTGGTCTTCCTTTCCTCTCTTGTTGAAACGCCCCTCCGGGTTCACATACACCTCACACCCTATGATTGGTTTCACGTCCGGAAAATCCTTTGCCACCTTAAGGAACTCCTTTACACCAAACATATTGCCATGGTCTGTAATGGCCAACGCCGGCTGGTTATCTGCCGCTGCCTTCTTAAAGTGCGCCTTTATGCTTGCCTGGCCATCAAGAATGGAATAATATGTATGTACGTGTAAATGAGCAAATGCCATAATCTTTCCGGTGTTTTAGGGGTTAGTGGGAAAGACAAAGATAATAAAAAGGAAAACACAAAAAAAGGCCGCATGTTTGCGGCCTTAATATCATGTTCATGATTAATTATACCAGCGGTGTACCTGTCATGCACTCAGGCTGTGCAATGCCCATAAGTTTAAGTACTGTAGGGGCAATGTCTGCAAGGATACCGTTCTTAACCTCTTTAACATCATTGTCCACAACAATAAACGGTACAGGGTTAAGTGAGTGTGCAGTGTTAGGTGAGCCGTCTGCATTTACAGCGTTG
>JAZTYE010000012.1:0-14878 GCA_045636765.1 Candidatus Egerieisoma sp. | reverse complement strand
TGATGCTTGTTAAAATTCTTTTCATTTCGTATAGGTTTTAGTTTGTTTTACGGGGCAAATATACGGTACAAATTCTATTATAATTCTTATCTTAGCATAAATAATTGCAAGATATGAACCAGCTTCTTAATCAAATGCTTTTTCATGCAGATCCCGAACAGGTTCCGGGGCTTATGAGATTTTTCAAGACCGGCCCGGGGCAATATGGTGAGGGGGACAGGTTTCTGGGGATAAAAGTGCCGGTTACAAGACTGGTTGTAAAGCAATGCTGGAGGCAGGTTTCATTTGAAGATCTGCAGGAATGCATGGATAGTGAGTTCCATGAGGTGCGTCTGGCAGCGTTGCTTGCTCTTATACAGATATTCAGGCATTCCAAAGACAATCCCGCTACGCAACAAACCTGCGTTGATTTTTATCTGTCAAATACTGCCAGAATAAACAATTGGGACCTTGTAGACCTCTCTTGCTATCCTCTTCTTGGAGTATGGCTTATGGACAAGGATCGTACACTTCTGTATGACCTTGCCCGCAACGGAAAGGAGATCTGGGTGCAGCGCATTGGAATTGTCTCTACAATGACATTTATCCGCAACGGTCAGCTTGATGACACTTTTGCCATTGCAGACATTCTGCTGCATCACCCGCATGACCTTATCCAGAAGGCTACCGGATGGCTTCTTAGGGAGGCTGGCAAGCGCAACAAAGAAAAACTTGTGGAATTTCTACACAACAGACACTCCTCAATGCCCCGTACAATGCTGCGCTATGCAATTGAAAAATTTTCTAAGGATGAACGCATGGGTTATCTTTTAAAGTAGTATATTCGTAAAAAACAGTAATATAATATTATGATTAATTACCAAATTACAACAGGCAAACCTGAAGATATACAGGATATAGCTCAATTCCAGGTGGATATGACACAAGAGTCTGAAGGCACTTCACTGAATCTTGAAAGAGTGCTCAAAGGGGTTTCTGCAGTTATGGAGGATGAGTATAAAGGTACATATATAATTGCCAGAGCTGAGGGAAAACCCATTGGCAGTCTCATGCTTACCAGAGAATGGAGCGATTGGACAAACCGTTGGTACTAGTGGATTCAAAGCGTGTATGTAAGACCAGAATTCAGAGGAAAAGGCGCATATAAAGCCATGTATAAAAAAATTAAAGAGATGGCAAATGAAGCTGGGGTTACCCAGGTGAGACTATATGTAGACAAGACAAACTATCGGGCACAAGAGGTTTATAAAAAACTTGGCATGGATGAATGCCATTACCTTATGTATGAAGAGGTATTGTTATAAAATATAGAACACAAATCTAATTATTAATATATTCTGCGCATGAACTCCAAAGAGTGGTAATTAAAAAAATTTTTATTATCCACATTACAGACATGTCCAGCGTTGGGAACTACTATCAAAGAGACATTATCTCCTGCATTCTTCACAGTCTGCACAACCTGGGGTAAAAAGAGTTTATCATCTTCCCCCATAATGTATAAAGTGGGGATGGCAATATACTCTTCAAAAAGCTCTTTAATGAATTTTGATACGCCATCTCCTAATTTAAGCCAATTTAAGAAACTGTCAAATGAGACCTTCTTGGCATTATTTAAGAATAGTTTTTTGGAGCCTTTGTATTGCTCTTGGGGAATCAGGCACTTTGCTATTACACTCTTAATTAATGAATAAGGGATAATACTGATAAACAATGCAGGAACACAAAATGATAATGACATAGATACCAATCTTAAAGCTCTTATAAAGATTACAGAGAAATACGGCATACAAAATAAAATACGCTCTATATTAAATATAGGTTCGGCCAGCGGATATACTGGTTCAGAATTTCCTGAATACTGTGCCAGCAAAGGTGGAGTAATTGCCTATACAAAAAATGTTGCACTACGCATAGCTCCTTTTGGAGCGACATGCAACAGCCTTGATCCTGGAGGAGTACTTACTCCACTAAACGATTGTGTTGTACAAGACCCTCAGCTTTGGGAGGAAATTATGCAACAGACACCACTAAAACGATGGGCAACAACTTATGAAATAGCACAATGGGCATATTTTCTTACTGTAATTAACACCTTTTGTACAGGCCAAAGCATTATAGTTGATGGCGGAGAATCTATAAATTCCCAATTCATTTGGCCCAAAGATTAAGCAATAATATAACAATATGAGGATAACCCAAAAGAAAACCGGATCAAATAACTTTTGACCCGGTTTTCCTTATAAATTTACTCATATATAGCCACATAAATATTATTCAGGAGAAGAATAAACCAATCTCACTGAAATATATCTGCCATCTACCGCATTAAGTTCTCTAATTGATGTTCCTGGGATTTTAACTGAATTGGAAGTATTTCCACTAAGATAGCTCGTAACGGTACACCTATTAGCAGAGTGCTTCCAACTTCCTCCATATGTATTGCCATCAATACCAACTGGATCACTGCTACAAACCTCTGAATAATTACCAGACATATCATAAAATCCAAGTTCATTAGGCTGTTTCAAGGCTATACCATGAATTGTATTATTACTGTTATCACTACACCATGCCACATCATCAATATTATTGCTGCCACTGTATGTATAATTCAGGCTTTTTGAACCTCCTTTAGCGGCAAATTTCCATTCTGCTTCAGTAGGCAGTCTGAAATCCAATCCAGTAGCATCATTTAGTGCATTTATAAAATTTCTCAATTCAGCCTTAATGATACATTCGTCACCGTTAGAATCAATTTTACCAATAGTTTTTCCACCAATTTTGAATTCTCCCGACAAAGGGACTTCTGTCTGCATCATATAGAATGAAGGAAGATCTCCACCATCAACAAGAATCATTTTATATGTCTTGCCATCCACTGAATATGTAAGATTTTTATAGTCCACTTTAATGATTATATCACCTTTGAACATATATGACTTGATAGGTGTAAAACCCATTACCGAATACTCAGTATCACCAGAAACAATATCATAAGAAAAACACATGGTGTTTTTTTCAGTGTTATAATAAACTTTTTTTGAAGAAAGTTCTCCCAAACTTTCGTATCCTTTCAAATAAGATGAAAAGAAATCCTGATTAACTTTTGGGGCAATTGCTACGGATGCCTGAAGGCTATCATCAAGAAAAGTATATAAAAATTTAATAGTCCCTTTTTTATTTACAAACTGAAGATAATCACTTCCTGACTCAACAAGCTGATAACCTTTAACTTCACTTTGCACCTGATCTCTGGAAGCAGTCCATGAAGTGGATGAAGATTCTATTATACTCTCAACCACATCCTCATCTGATTTCAAGCTATCGGGATCACATGAAATACAAATATTACCACATATTATGCACATCAATAAATATCCAATGTATCTAAAATAATTTTTCATAAAGCTATTACTTTAATAAACGTTTTACCATATCCTCAATAACTGCGGCTCTATTGCCTGCATTTTTGGAATTCAGCTCAACAGGTGTATTTTTAACAGTTACCTGACATGTAGCTGTTTTGCCATTCTCTGTTGTTACAGTTATAGTTGCAGTACCAGCTTTTACACCTGTCACTTTACCTGATGAAACAGTGGCAATTGAGGTATTAGATGATTTCCAAGTATATGAACACTCAGAATTAGAAGGAGTAAGAGATGGTGTAAGGGTTTGGGAATACCCAACATGTACAGAAACAGATCCTGGCAATGATACAGATGTAGGTAGAGGATTTACAACAATTTCAGCACTGCATTTTACACCATTATCAGTTGTTGCAGTTACCGTTGTTTTACCCTCAGCAATACCTTTTACCACACCAGTAGAAGAAACTGTTGCAATATTCGTATTTGCAGATTCCCAAGACAGACTCTTGGCAGAAGCTCCGTCGGGAGAATAAGTTATCTGAAGTTTCTGTGTTTTACCAACAGTAACGGTCAACGGATTTGGTTTTAATGTAGCTTTTTCTGGGGCAATATATGCGACATTTACAACACAGGTCTTTGGAGGACCAATAACTGGATCAAAAGTTATTGTTGCCTTACCTGATTTCAAAGCTTTGACTGTTGCGGTCCAGTAATTAGAGCTTGAACTGCTGCTAACTGACACAATATCACTATCACTCGATTTCCAGGTCATATTTACACTAGGAATATATGTTACACCAGGAAATGACACATTAATTTTCTCCGTTTTTCCTATAGATAAAGATATCTCACTTTTATCCAATACAGCTGTTTTACTCTTAAAAGAAATAGTATATGAAGCAACGGATGTACCTGTATACATACGCCCGTTACGATAGTACTCATAACGGTAATTACAAGTAACTATTGAAGTTCCCTCAAAATAATGGTTAGGATAAATAATTGCGCCAGCCTCATCAGCCTCGTGAAATGTAAGATTATTGTTGTTGACATTCCAAGTGGCTCGAGCAACATAACCATTATAAGGGGGGGCTGGAATTCTCAAGTAGCAATGTTCATCCCATTCCAATTGATATTGTGCATTTGCTATCAAAGCAAAACACAACAAAATTAATGTTATTAATAATTTCCTCATATTGTGTTATTTACTATGAATTCCGATTGAAAAAATTAAAGAAAATCAGCATGCAAATATATAATATTTTCAATTGTATTTCTCATGTTAATGCCATAATTTTGTAATGGAATAATTTTTTATAAAAATTCAGTTATGAAACATATCATATACATTGTATTCTTGTCATTTATATTTTTGGAAGGAAATTTATGGGCCTGGAACGCCTATACAGTATATCCTGTTCCACAGGAGCAGGTGCAGCTTAAAGGAAAAGCCACATTTACCCCAAAAGTGACTGTTGTTGCAGAGGACGGCATTGACATCCACACCAGAGAGAGAGTCAGCCAAATCCTGCAGGAAAACGGTCTTGAGGCTGTTTTTGCACCAAAGGCCAAAGGTGGCCAGTCTGCAATATATCTGGGCATCAACGGCTCCAAAGGTGCAGCGGACCGCAAGGCAACCGGCCTGAAGCTCAAGAGGGATGTCTTCAGCAAAGAGAAGTATGACCGTCACATTGTAAGCCTTAACAGCAACGGCGGCAAGGCACAGGTAGTGATTCTTGGAGAAAATACAGATGCCGTATTCTATGGTTTGGCCACCCTTGAGCAGATTCTCGGCAACGGCACCGCAAACCTTGCAACTGCAGTATTCTATGATTATGCGGATGTGAAGTACCGTGGTGTAATTGAGGGCTATTACGGCGTCCCTTACAGCATGGAGGTAACAGAAGACCTGTTCCGTTTTATGGCTCGCTATAAACTTAACATGTACATGTACGGAGCAAAGAGTGACCCGTACCACACCCGTTACTGGGACAAGGCATATCCTGAGAAGATTTCACAGAGAGAAGAGAGATACGGCCTTATGACAAAAGATATGATGAGCCACCTTGCAAACGTTGCACACCAGTGCAAGGTAAACTTCATCTGGGCAATACATCCGGGCCAGACCTTTACTGAACTTGGAGAATCTGATGTTCTGGATAGAATTATGTCAAAATTCCAGCTTATGTACGATTTGGGCGTACGCCAGTTTGGAGTGTTTGTAGATGATGTTGGTGTCCCTTATGACACACCTTCTCTGAAACAGTGCGCAGACCGCCTTTCAGACCTTCAGAATATGATAGACCAGCGCTGGAATGCCCCTGGAACCCCAGCTGCAGATATGGTAAAACCTTTGCAGTATGTACCTCAGCTATATGCATACAGCTGGACAACACCTGACAAGGCAAGAAAATTCTGGGAATCATTGAATCCTGTTCCCGACAAAGTGAACATTTACACTACAGGCAAAAATGTATGGTCAGTACCTAACAGCACAGACCTTGCAGTTCTGAACGATTACCTTGGACGCGAGGTGTCATGGTGGTGGAACTACCCTTGCAATGATGTGGATGTTACAAAAATCTTTGTAGCGGACACCTATGCAAACTTTGCAGACGAGAAACATATCCACTACAGTGGAGACCTTGAAAAGGACCTTAAGGTAAAGACAGTTATTGTAAACCCTATGCAGCAGGGTGAGCTTTCCAAGATTCCTCTTTTTGGCGTTGCAGACTATACCTGGAACATGGAGACCTTCAACAATATGGAGAACTGGAAGGCATCGCTTCCTGCAATCCTTGGCAGTGAAACAGCACCATCCTTTGAGACTATAGTCCCTTATTTGAGATATTATGACTCACTTTCACCTTTGGCAGGACTTATCAATGAGTTCAAGGCTGAATATGCACAGAAAGGTTTCAAAGCCTCTGCAGATGCACTTAAGGGTGAACTTGGCAAGATAGTGGAGGCATGTAAAGTTGTCGGGAAGATGAAGGACTCCCCTTGTGTGAGTGATTCACTTTTCTATGCAGACTTGAGACCATTTGTACTTAAACTTGAGGCTATGGCCGGCAATGCCGGCATTATGGTTGATGCCCTTATGGCAGAGGTGCTTCCTCAGATGACTCTTGTTGAGTTTGCAAAGAGCTGGTCTGCAATTGAGGGGATGGAGAAGAACGAGAACCACCGTTTTGATATCCTCAGGGGAATGGGTTCTGAGATTACCTTGCAGGTACAGACCGCAGAGCCTGCAGCACAGGCATTGAGGCCGTTCCTTGACTGGCTGCTAAAAGAGGTTGGCGCCAAATACGGCAATGGTGAGAATTGATTAATTTTGCGACAAATTTTATAGGACAAATATGGAAACATTAGGCAATTTAATGATGGATTGGCTGCAACAGCTGGGTATATCTGAGGATTATGTGGAGTTCCTGCTCAGACTTGGTGCAATTCTGGCCATCATTCTTATAGCTTTTATAGTTGACAGGGTGTGCAAGAGGGTCATTACCCCTATTATCCGTAAGGTAACCTCAAAGACAGACTCCAACTGGGATGACCATATCCTGAGTGATGAGGTTTTAAGGAATGTCTGCAGACTTGTACCTCCAATTGTTGTATCTGCACTTATACCTTATGCGCTAAAAAATGAACCGGAACTTTTATCATTCATCCTTAAACTGTGCTGGATATACATTACAGCCGTTGGAGTAAAGCTGATCTGCTCATTCATATCATCCCTGTACGCAATTTCCAGCGAGCATGAGAAGTTCAAGGACCACTCGCTCAAGGGAATATTCCAGATGATAAAGCTTGTGGTTGTATGTATTGGAGCCATAATCATAATAAGCGCACTTATTGACAAGGATCCCATTGCAATCATTGCAGGACTGGGTGCCGGTACTGCAATCTTAATGTTGGTATTCCAGGATACAATTAAAGGTCTGGTAGCAGGTATACAACTAATGGTAAATGACATGCTCCGCCCTGGAGACTGGATCTCTATGCCAAAATATGGTGCAGACGGAGATGTCATTGAAGTTACCTTAACCACTGTTAAGGTAAGGAACTGGGACAAAACCATAACCACTGTCCCTCCATATGCCCTTGTAAATGACTCATTCCAAAACTGGAGGGGAATGTTTGACATGGGAGGCAGACGAATCAAGCGCTCAATAAACATAGACATGCACACAGTAAGATTCTGTACTCCCGACGAATTGGCCCATTTCAAGCAGCAGCCATGGATGGAAGGATTTGAGGCAACCGGACAAGAAGAGGTAAACCTTTATATCTTCCGCCACTACATGGATTATTACATACATAACCATCCTAAGGTAAACAAAGATATGATAATGCTTGTACGCCAGTTGCAGCCAACAGCCCAAGGTATGCCTATTGAGATGTACTTCTTCTCGGCAGACACTGCATGGATCAATTATGAGCGTCTTCAGGCAGAAGTATTTGACCATATTCTTGCCACTTTGCATAAATTTGACCTTAAAGTGTTCCAAAGTCCAACCGGACTGGATTTGCAAAAACTCAATTAAAATATACACTAAGATGAAACTTATAAAAAGTATTACAACAGTGCTTTGCTTAACAGCACTTATTTCATGTAACACAGATTCACAAAAAACTGAAATTATGGAAAAGAATCAGGTAATAGAGACTATAATGGCCCGCAGAAGCATCCGCCAATACAAGGCTGAGCCTGTAAAAAGAGAGACACTTCAAACTATTCTTGAGTGCGGAATCAACGCCCCAAGCGGAATGAACAAACAGAGCTGGGAAGTGAGAGTTTTGGACAATCCCCAGATAATAGAGAAACTTAAATCATATATGGTACAGGCTAATCCTCAGGTATCTGCAGAGGCTGTAGAGGGTTGCTGGAGGGGTGCCCCTACCCTTGTAGTAATTGCCAATGCCGGTGATTATGATTTCTCTCCCATTGACTGCGGTCTCCTTTCTCAAAACATCATGCTTTCTGCATGGTCTTTGGGTGTTGGTTCTGTATGTCTTGGAAGCCCTATCAGATACATAAACAAGTCAGCAGAGGCTTTGCAGATGCTTGGTTTCTCAGAGGGATATACTCCAATTATCGCCATTGGACTTGGATATGCAAATGAATCTCCTGACGCAAAATCAAGAGATATTAAGAAAATTAAATTTATAGAATAACAATATGAAAAAGCTGTTGTTAGTATTGCTTGCAACCTTAACTGTTCAGCTTGGTGCACAAGATCTTGAGCACTACAAAAAGATTATAAGGGAGCTCAGTTCTGCAAAATATCACGGACGTGGATATGCATTTGACGGAGCCAACAAAGCGGGAAAATATATTGCAAAAGAGTTTACAAAAGCTGGTGCGGATGTAACCTGCCAGCCGTTTACACTTAACATAAACACCTATCCGGGCAAAATGGAAATAAGTGTTGACGGCAAAAAACTTATACCCGGCAAGGACTTTACCTTAAGGGAGTTCAACCCTGGCATCAAAGGGGAATTCAAACTTTATTACATAGATACCCTTAATTATAATCCCGATAAAATTTTTGCAGACCTTGCCTCTGAAGAGTACAAAGGTGCATTCATTGTATGTGACTTCATGTTCACTTACAAACACTCTAAAGACTTCAAGCGCATACTTGACAAACAGGAGTGCAGCTGCTCAGGTGCACTTTATACCTGGGATACGCCACTTAAGTTCTACAAGGCTTACGGAGAAACTGTAAGGGAAAAACCTATTGTATGGGTGCCTCATGATTTCCCAAAGGATGCAAAGACAATCAAGCTTGATATAGAGAACGAGTTCCTTGAGAACTATGAGTGTTTTAATGTTATAGGCAAAATTGAAGGCAAACGTCACGACAGCTGCTATGTTTTCACCGCCCATTATGACCACCTTGGCGTACTTGGCAAAAAAACCTACTACCCTGGCGCCCACGACAACGCTTCAGGTACTGCAGCCATTGTAACCCTTGCAGCACATTATGCAAAGAACCAGCCTGAGTACGATATGTACTTCCTTGCTTTCTCTGGTGAGGACGCAAACCTTAGAGGTTCCGAGTGGTACGCAAAAAATCCGCTTGTACCTCTTACCCAGATCAGATACCTTTTCAATCTTGACATGATTGCAGACAACAATCCAGTACAGTACTGCGAGGTAAGTAATGAAGGTGTAAAAGGATTTGAGCTGATGGAGAAGATAAATGGAGATAAAGGTTACTTCAAGTCATTGCACAGAGGTGAGCTTGCTGCAAACAGCGACCACTGGCCATTTGCAGAGAGAAATATCCCTTGTATCTTCCTTGAGAACGAGGGTGGTGATGCATTCAAATATTACCACACCATCTACGATACTTATGATACCGCATTCTACAGTTCATATGATCCGGTATTCAACCTTATTAAAGAATTTATTGAAAAATACTAAAATATGCACACTATGATAAATTATGACATTACAACAGGCAAAACGGAGGACATACAGGATATAGCCCAGTTCCAGGTGGATATGGCACAGGAATCTGAAGGTACAACCTTGAACATACAGACAGTAATTCCAGGAGTAACCGCTGCCGTAAATGATCCTCAGAAAGGAACATACATCATTGCCAGAGCTGATGGAAAACCAATTGGCAGCCTTATGCTTACCCGCGAGTGGAGTGACTGGACAAACCGCTGGTACTGGTGGATCCAGAGCGTTTATGTAAGACCTGAATACAGAGGAAAAGGCGCCTACAGGGCCATGTATGCAAAGATTAAGGAAATGGCCGGCGAGGCTGGAGTTACACAGATAAGACTTTATGTAGACAAGACAAACTACCGCGCACAGGAAGTATATAAGAAACTTGGCATGGACGAGTGCCACTACTTAATGTACGAGGAAGTTCTAGCCTAATCTACAACCTATAGACATTAAAGAGGGTGACCTTTATATGGCCACCCTCTTCTGTTTTAAATGGTTCAAGTTTTATTTTCTATACTCTTGTACAAAACGTTTTACCAGTTCAAACATTCTGTCGTAGTTATCTGCAGAAAATTTATCAAATGTATCTCTTGGAGAGTGATAGTTCTTGTTTGTATCACCGTCAAGTTCCATATAGATGGCAGGAACGCCCTTAAGTCCAAACGGATAATGGTCTGCGTAGTCATCCATAGGATGGCGGTCCAATTTTGCAAAAGGAGCAGCCATTGAGCCGTTTATAGCATTAAGACACTCAAGCCCCTTTTCTCCGGGATCAGATATCTGACAATAAATATTGTTACCGTTGTCACCAATCATATCAAGCTCCACAAAGTATTGTATATCCTCAAGCGGCAGCCAAGGATTGTCTGCATAGAAGAATGAACCCAAAAGATTGTTCTCCTCAGCATCAAAGAAGATGAACATTATAGAATACTCTGGAGGATTTGCCTTGAAATGTCTCATAAGGTTAAGCAACATTGCAGTTCCTGACGAATTGTCATTTGCCCCATAAAATATCTCATCACCGCAAACGCCAAGATGATCATAATGGCAAGAAATGATGAAGTGCTTCTGAGGCTCCTTGGTACCAGGAATCCATGCAATGATGTTATGGGCATCATTTTCAACCATCTGGGCCTCCACATCAATGGATACTTTCTTTGCATCTGCAGGGAATGTTCCGTCCACCATAAATACCGGCATAGGAGTATTGAAATGGTTGCGGCTCTTAAAGTAAGGCAACAGTTCCTCACCTTTGCATATAAGTGCACCCACTTTATCCATTGGAACAAAATAAGTTTTATATACCTCTATACCAGGGAATGTGTACATTGTTTCCCTAAAACAGTCCCAGTCAAGAACTACAGCCTTGTCCTTAAACTCTCCTGTATTGAGGTATTTGCAGAAACCGTCGGGAGTAAGGTATTTGTTGTCCAAATATACTACATCAAGTTCTCCTTTATAAGTAGGGGAAAATTCTTTTAGAGTGTACTGTACTGTATGATTAAGGGTGTCCCCGTCAACTATAAGCTCCACAGACCCTCTCTGTGCGTTAAGAGGATGTGTAAAATGCTGCATATATGAAAGTTGCTGTGGCGTTCCTTTACTCCAGCGTCCTGCATCTGCAGGAGTGATAAGGCTCTTGAACTCAGGTTGAAGAGCATGAAGCTGAGGTCTGGTCTTGCCTTCCCACGCTTTTTGGATAGTCTCCTGGGGAACTGTTCCTACCCCAATCTTGTCTATTTCACCCAAAATGTACTCAGCTGCCCTTACAGCACCGTCCTTATAGTTGCTTCTGCCATAATAATCTGCAGAAGAGAGCTCTTTCACAACCTCCACATAGTACTCCTTGCTTGGCGAGAGTGTCTGCGCATTATTGCCGCACCCTTGTAATATACCCATTGACATAGCCAGTAAAATGATTTTTTTCATGATGTGCATATTTTGTATTATGATGTAAAGTTAATATAATTATCGGGAATAAAATTGTTAACTTAGTGGAGAAATTAATGAGCTATGGGTTATCGTAAATTTGACACCTGCTTTTTTGAGAGGTATGCACAGCTTACCCTGGAGAAACTCCTTGGCCCAAAGTATGCGTCTTTGGTAAATAAGGACAGGCCGGATTTGCAGAATGAGGACTATTCATTGGGCATTGAGGTTACAAGGGCAATGGAGCCCGACCGCCACAATGCCAACCAGTTGCTTAAGGAACTTGCCGGTATGCAGATTAAGGAGGAGCATGCAGAAGACATGCAAAAAATCATTGAGAGCGGTTACGGTTACGGTCTTCCAGGGCTCAACTATATGGGTGCACTTGAGCATGAGTACTGGTCACTGGCACTGCCGCTAAAACGTATACTTACAAGCAAAATAAGGAAAGTTGCCAGTGGATTCTACGGCAATTTCAAAGAGTTTGGGCTGTTTGTTTTTTGCCGCGACATGCTTGATATGGAGCAAGTGGAACAGGCGGTAACATTTACCCTGCTGCTGCAGGACAATCTTGACATCAGATTCCATACCCTTTACCTTTCACAGACAGACACACTTTATGTGTGCCGCCTTACAGAGAGCCTCAATTATGAAGGGATACAGACCCGTATAGAGGAATATAAAATTCCCGACGGGTTGCGCCGGGAATTGTTCTTCAAATCTCTTGGATATTGATTATTTGTTCAATTTTGGAGCAATAAGGTCATCATAATCCTCCATAGATCTCTGGATTACATCTTTTGCAACCTCAGGTCCGTAGATTGAGATGAACTGCATTCTGCTTGTGTGCTCACCTGGAATATCCTTATAAGTGCTGAAATAGTGGATAAGTCTGCGGATAATGTCAATAGGAACCTCGTCAATATCCTTCATATCTCCATAAACTGCATCACTTTTCAGAACTGCAATGATCTTGTCATCTGCCTGGTTATGATCCAAAAGTCTCAAACCACCAATAGGACGGGCATTTACAATAACGTCTCCGTGGGTTACATCTTTCTCAGTAAGGATACAGATATCAAGCGGGTCACCGTCACCCTCCACATCTGTTCTCACAAGAGCCTTGTTTGTAAGCTCAGCCATTTTGGGGCCGCAATAGCTCTTTGGAAGGAATCCGTAAAGTGAAGGTACAATATTGGAGAATTTCTGTGGTCTGTCCAAAGATAGGTATCCAGACTCTTTATCCACCTCATATTTTACTGTATCAGTAGGGACAATCTCAATGAAAGCTCTAACTGTCTCAGGGAACTGCTCTCCCTGGCTTATTCCGTGCCAAGGATGAGCTTTAAAGACTCTATTTTCCATCATAACAGCAACAAAATTAAGAAATATTTTTTCTCGTTGTCATTGTTTTTATAAGAAAATCTACGCAGCAATGCGTTTCCCTATATATCCCACAATATCATCTATTGTTTTGAAATGTACAAGATCATTATTTGGCACACTAATTCCAAAACGCTCCTCCATAGAATTGACAATCTCCATCATAACAAATGAATCCACTCCAGAAACCGCTTTGAACGGCTCTGAAGTATTTATCTCCTCTACCGGGAACTCTACATAATCCTGCAATATTCCTAAAAAATCCTTTTTTATTGAATCCATTCTCTTACAAAATCATTACACCGTCACAAGAGCACTGAACTGGCAAACCGGCACGTTTTATTTTGCGTGAAGAGGTCTTCTCGTACTCCTGCAAAGGCAATTCCAAAAACTCAATTCTTTTATAGTCGGGCAAAAGTACGTTAATTTTCTCAATATCCGCCTTAATCTGTTCTTTATTTGCCCTAATCTCCTCGTCTCTGATAAAGATACCGGCACAGATCACATGTCTAACAACATTGCCGGCAGTCATCTCAGCCTGGTACACAACAATCTCATCTGCATAATCCATATTGGCCTCAATCACATTTTCAACCTCCTCAGGACAAATATTCTTACCACTCTCCAGAACAATTGTATTTTTCTTTCTTCCCGACAAAAATATCCTTCCTTTGGAATCTATTCTTGCACTATCACCTGTATTGAAGTAACCCTCAGAATCAAAAACAGCTGCAGTAGCTTCAGGGTCCTTATAATACTCCTTAAAGACACTCTTTCCTTTGACACACAAATCTCCCACTCCGTTCTCATCTGAATTTGCAATCTTCACCTGCAATCCCGGACAAGGTTTTCCCACACTCAAATGCTCCTTTAAGGTCTCCCCGTTTATAGAGATAAGAGGTCCGCACTCGGTAATGCCGTAACCGTTCTCCATATTTATACCCAAATCGCTCATACCCTTAATTACTACAGGATTAAGCATAGAACCGCCACAAACAATCATCCTCAGGTTTCCTCCAAAAGGGACAAAAAGGTCCTTGAACATCTGGTGAGTTTTATCTATGCCAAGTTTTCTCAAGAAATTGCTTATTCTTATTCCTTTTGCAAGTTTCTCCTCTTTGCCCTGTTTGCGAACCCCAGCCTGTATGTTCTTGTAGAAAGCGTTTGCAATCATCGGGACAATGGTAATCAGATGCGGCTTAAAGATTTTTATGTTCTTCATCATGTACCTCATATTGCCATTTATATAGGTAAGCCTTGCAGCACCTATCCTGGTCATTATATGGGTATTAATCTCTGTTGCATGGTGCATTGGCAGGACACTCATGGAGGTGAAGTGAGGAAGCGAGCGGATTGCATCCATACAGTTGGTCATATTGGCGGCCAGATTGGCATTGGTAAGCACCACACCTTTATTGGCTCCTGTTGTACCGCTGGTAAACAGAATTTTTGCAGGAGCATCCAAGTCAAGCTCCATATTCCTGAACTTGCCATTTGTACCCAAAAATTTTCCCCTCTCCACAAACTCATTGTAGAAAGGTACACCATCAACTTTGGTATCTATAGTTATGATATCTTTAAGCAATGCAGACCCTTGGGCAATTTTCTGCAGACGCGGCAACTGCTCACTTGAGCACAACACTGCTGTAGCATCACATTTTGCAAGGAGCATCTCCAAAAGGGAATCCGGTGCATTCACATCAATTGGGGTAACTACACCTAC
>JAZTYE010000011.1:0-2906 GCA_045636765.1 Candidatus Egerieisoma sp. | reverse complement strand
AAGTTCTACACCTTGTAAAAGTAGAAGAAATCAACTAATTAAGAGGATTTAACAATGAAATTACATACACTAACACCTGCACAAGGTTCTATTGGAAGAGAGAAAAGAATTGGTCGTGGTGAGGGTTCTGGTCACGGTGGTACATCAACTCGTGGTCACAAAGGTGCTCAGTCACGTTCAGGTTACTCTCGTAAAATTGGTTTTGAGGGTGGTCAGATGCCTATTCAGAGACGTCTGCCTAAGTTCGGATTCAACAATCCTAACAAAGTAGAGTACAAGGCAATCAACCTTTCAACCCTTCAGGCACTAAGTGAGAAAATTGGCCAGACTACAATTACAGTTGATACTATGATTGAGAACGGTCTTATCTCTAAGAAAGATTTGGTTAAAGTATTGGGTAAAGGTGAGTTGACAGTTAAATTGGATGTTACTGCCAATGCTTTCTCAAAATCTGCAGTAGCTGCAATTGAGGCTGCTCAGGGTACTACAACACTAATCTAAAAAACCAATGAAAAAATTAATTGAAACTATTAAGAATATTTTCAAGATTGAAGAGTTGCGTAAAAGAATAGTTTATACTGTTCTTCTACTCTTAGTCTATAGATTGGGTAGCTTTGTTGTAGTCCCAGGTATAGACCCAACGCAACTTGCAAATCTGGAAGCTCAGACTCAAGACGGCCTTTTGGGCTTGTTGAACATGTTCTCGGGTGGTGCTTTTGGAAATGCTTCGATTTTTGCACTAGGTGTAATGCCTTACATCTCTGCATCTATCGTAATTCAGCTCTTGGGAATTATGATTCCATACTTCCAGAGATTGCAGCGCGAGGGCGAGAGCGGTCGCAGGAAGATGAATCAGTGGACACGCTATCTGACAATTGTCATTCTAGCTTTGCAGGGTCCAGCTTACCTTACAAACTTGCATACACAGTTGCCAGAGACAGCATTTTTGATTAAAGGATTTTCTTTTAACCTATTCGCAACTATAGTTCTTATTGGTGGTACTATGTTTATCATGTGGTTGGGTGAGAGAATTACCGACCGCGGCCTTGGAAATGGTATTTCTCTAATCATCATGGTAGGTATCATTGCAAGACTTCCATTTGCATTGACAGCTGAGATTGGTACAAGACTCAGCCAGAATACAGGTGGATTGCTTATGCTGATTGTTGAGATTCTTGTTTGGTTCTTCATTGCAGGAGCTACTATTGCTCTTGTTCAGGGTACCAGAAAGATTCCAGTACAGTATGCAAAAAGAATTATAGGAAACAAACAATATGGTGGAGTTCGTCAGTATATTCCTCTAAAAGTTAATGCGGCAGGAGTAATGCCTATTATCTTTGCTCAGGCATTGATGATGTTCCCAATTATGTTGTCAAGCTTTGATGCTACCCGTGGATTAGCCGCCACTCTTGGTAACTATACAGGCTTCTGGTATAATTTCATATTTGGTTTGTTGGTTGTTGCGTTTACTTACTTCTATACAGCAGTAACAGTAAATCCAACAATGATGGCAGAGGATATGAAGAAAAATGGCGGTTTTATCCCTGGTGTAAAACCTGGTAAGAAAACAGCCGAGTATCTTGATGCAGTGATGTCACGCATTACATTGCCAGGATCTATTTTCCTAGCATTGGTTGCAATTATGCCTGCATTTGCTATGAAATTGGGAATCAATAACCAGTTTGCACAGTTCTACGGTGGAACAAGCTTGTTGATCCTTGTTGGAGTAGTACTTGATACTCTACAGCAGATTGAGAGTCATCTGCTAATGCGCCACTACGACGGTTTAATGAAGACAGGACGTCTTAAAGGCCGTTCGGGAATGTAATTTTTTGATAGTTCTTTTGAAATGATAAGACTGAAGACCAACGAGGAGATAGAGATCCTTAGAGAGAATGCCATACTTGTTTCCAAAACTTTGGCAGAGGTAGGAAAAGCTATTGCTCCAGGTGTAAAAACAATTGCCTTGGACAAATTGGCGGAGACCTTTATCAGAGACAATGGTGCGGTTCCGGGCTTTCTTGGATATGGTGGATTCCCCTACACTTTGTGTATCTCTGTAAATGATGTTGTGGTTCATGGTTTCCCAAGCGACTACACATTACAGGAGGGAGATATAGTTTCTGTAGATTGTGGAACCATATATAAAGGATTCTATGGAGACTCTGCCTATACTTTCCCTGTTGGTGAAATAGATGCCGAATCTGCAAATCTTTTAAAAGTTACAAAAGAATCCCTATATTTGGGGGCCCAAAAAGCAGTAGCTGGAAATAGAGTTGGAGATATTGGTGAGGCTATTCAGCGTTATGCAGAGAATGCTGGTTTTTCAGTAGTTAGAGAATTAGTGGGGCACGGCGTAGGTAAAAATATGCACGAGGCCCCAGAAATTCCCAACTATGGAAAATCGGGAAAAGGCAAAAAGCTCACTGAAGGTATGGTCATCTGTATTGAGCCTATGATTAATGCAGGCAAAAAAGATGTTTACCTTCATAAAAACGGTTGGGATGTTTGCACAGTTGACAGAAAAAGATCAGCACACTTTGAGTTCATGGTTGCTGTAAAAGCTGGCAAAGCTGATGTCTTGACAACATTTGATTATATCGAAAATAAGTTTTAATAATTTAAATTGTAAGGAAAATATATGGCAAAACAATCTGCTATAGAAAAGGATGGAACAATTATTGAGGCGTTGTCCAATGCCATGTTCCGAGTAGAACTGGACAATGGACACGTAATTATCGCCCATATATCGGGAAAAATGAGGATGCATTACATCAGAATTTTGCCTGGCGATAAAGTAAGAGTTGAAATGTCCCCTTACGATTTGACAAAGGGAAGGATTTCTTTCAGATACAAATAAAAACTAAATACAATGAAAGTAAAAGCATCCATTAAAAAGCGTAGTG
>JAZTYE010000010.1:0-10299 GCA_045636765.1 Candidatus Egerieisoma sp. | reverse complement strand
GATTGTCTTCCTAAGACCGCTTGGCCTCCGACTTTTTCTCATTACCTGCAAATTAGGAGAACTATTCTGCATTTTCACTAGTCTCCCCTTAAATACGCCATTCTTACCAATGAAACTGTAAGTGTGGGCGCTATAGTACTCTTCCATCTCCTTGACAGAGACAAGAGTGTCCAATCTCTCCTCTATATATTTATTCTCATAGCGGAATACCAGCAACTGGGTACGATAATCCTCCAAGAGTTGTGCCACATCCTTTTCCACTTTAGGCAATTGTTCCTCTGCCTTCTGCAGCATAAGCTGCTTTATTGCCCACGAATCTATATACTGCCTTGCCAGATTGGCACTATCAGCTGCAGATATCCCTTTAGGGATCACTTTTTCTATATCTGTTTTATATAATGCAGCCCTCCCAATCTGCGCCACCTTATCCCCTTTTACAACTGATTCATAAAAGGAGCAGGAGCTAATCAGAAGAGCTGCAATTATTATACAAACAGATTTATTCATCAAGAACTTTGAATTATTTTGTAAGAGCGCTCAATCTTACAAACAAAGCATCTACGCCCTCCAATAGTTTCTTGTTCAAAGCATTGAAATGCTTTTTAGCATCATCTTTAGGATAGTGGTTAATCTGCTCAAAAATGTTGTCACCTAGCTCTACAGCATCAGCTACAATTTTCTTTGCCTCATCCAAATTCTTCTCACCGTTGAAATACATATATACCCAACAATCAGAAATTACCTCATTAATAAGGAAGATAACATCCTTTTTAAATACTCTTAAATTTGCCATATCTCTTCAATTTGAATTTTATTCTACAATACCGGTTTGCCTACAGTCTCAAGGCCAAGACCTGGAGCATCATGTAGGGTAATCTTACCGTCAACAATTGTCATACCTTTATAGCAGTCATTTGAGATGAGAAGGTTACCGTCAAGGTCTGCCCACTCAGTCTTAGGAGCAATCTGTGCACCGGCAGTAATTGCACATGACGTCTCGGTCATACAGCCAACCATAAGTTTCATATTCAATGACTCTGCAAGGCTCACCATCTCTCTTGCCTCCCTCAAACCTGTACATTTCATCAATTTAATATTGATACCGGTATAAGCACCGTGAAGTTTCTTAATATCAACCAATCTCTGGCATGCCTCGTCTGCAATAATAGGAAGAGGTGATTTCTCTGTCAACCATGCAGTCTCATCCAAAGCGTATTTGCTCATAGGCTGCTCAATCATATTCACATTGCGCTCAGCCAACCAATGAATCATATCCAAAGCATAATGTTTGTCTTTCCAACCCTGGTTAGCATCAATACAGATAACTGTATCGGTTACTGAACGGATAGTATTGATCATCATCTTGTCCTCAGCTTCTGTTCTGCCAAGTTTAACTTTAATAACCTTGTATGGAGAAGCCTCTCTCGTTTTCTCTCTTACAACCTCCTCAGTATCCAAACCTACTGTAAATGAAGTGTTAGGACAGGTTGTTGGATCAAAGCCCCAGATTTTCCACCATGGCTGGCCCATCATTTTACCTACAAGATCATGAAGCGCAATATCAATAGCAGCTTTGGCAGCGCAGTTGTTGATTGCAATTGAATCTACATATTTCATAATATCCTCAATAAGGAATGGAGAAGCGAATTTGCTCAAATCCACCTTCTTAAGGAATTCCATTACAGAAGCTTGTGTCTCTCCCAAATATGGTGGCATTGCAGCCTCACCATAACCAGTATATCCATCCCATGTAATTTTGGTCAAGACAATAGGGGTAGTTGTTCTGGATGAGTTGGCAATTGTAAACACATGTCTCATCTGAGCATCATAAGGAATCCATGAAAGCTCAAGTTTCTTGCTTCCTTTAACTTTCTTGCCTCTTTCTGCCTGAGCAAAAATGGTTGCAGGATTAAGTACAGCTGCAGCTGCAGTCAGCAAACCTGCAGATTTTAAGAAAGAACGTCTATCTGTTTTCATATATTGTAATACTTAAGTGTTTCTATTATTTATAAAGTGTCTCTATTGACCAAATGTCTTTACCTGCATCTACATTACCCAAAATGCGCTGTGCTCTTACAAGACGTTTAGAACCGTCATAGTAGTTTGCATCTGTAGGGATAAGGCTGTTGATTCTCACCTTGGTCGCAGAGTGGATAAAAATACCGTCCTCAATATATATACCAACGTGGGTAATCCTCTCTTTCTTCTCAGCTGTAGCTTTTGTACCAAAGAAGATAAGGTCACCTTTCTTAAGGTTTGACAATGCCTCTTTTGTATACTCTCCGCCATCTACATATTTTGAGATATCTACTCCGTCTCCTGTCAAACACTGCTGGGAAGCATCTCTAGCAAGAACTATACCATTAAGGAAGTAAGTGGATTTACAGAAACCGCTGCAGTCAACAGCTTTGATTGAAGTACCGCCCCACATATAAGGGACACCAATGAACTGTTTTGCAGTAGCAATGATATTGTCAGCAGTTGGATTGCGGCTATCCAGCCATTTATTGAAATCCATAACATCCCTCTGAGGAATGTAACCTGTTCTGCCGTCTGAAATTGCAACTTTTCTCCAATACATGCCGGCATCACCCAAATCAAGAAGAATGTTACCCCATACAACATCACTAACCATCTGGCTCATCTCAGAAGGACCCTCATACATAGTGGTATACTTGGTTGTAACAATCACCTTCTTGGCAGCCTTATATGCATCAAACTCCTCTTTGTTCATATATGTGATACTGCCTGAAGTTACCCATGAAATATAGCCCTCTGGAGTAATTGCTCTTGTCCAACCACCTTTTTTCTCAAGAATCTGAAGAGGTGTACCCATCATTACCTGAGTAGCAGACTCGGCACTGTATTTGCCGCTTGTACGAAAATTGATTACAGACTGGTTTGACACTCCATAAACCTTATCTTTCAAATCCTCTGCAGGAAGAGTCTGTATACTGTCAAGAACTGCAATTCCTTTATCTGCAAATGCTTTCACATACGCCTCTTTTACTTCAGGCTGGTTTGTTACACCCTTTAGAGCGTATCCGTCAGCAGTCTCAACAAGTTTTACCTCAAGAGTTTTGCTTCTACCATCGGGAGCATATTGTGCTTTCATCTCTTTAGAGATAGTCTCAAATGCAGCAGCCTCTTTTGATACTTTTTCTCCGCCACAGCATCCGTAAAGGGCAACAACTGGAAGGGTTGCCAACAGAACAAGTTTTTTCATAAGTACAATTAGTCTTAGTAATGAATATATAATTTACAAATATAGAAAAAAGCTGCAAAAAGAAAAAGGGTGAGCATTATTTTGCCCACCCTTTAATATTAATTTCCCGACAGGGATATACTATTTATCCTTAAGAATAACATCATGCGCTCCACCCTCAACAATTGAAGTTGAAGACACAAGGGTAATTTTTGCGCTCTTCTGGAACTGAGGAATGGTTATTGAGCCACAACTGCACATTGTAGATACGATCTTTCCTATTGTAACCTCAAGATTATCTTTCATCTTGCCTGCGTAAGGAACATAGCTATCAACGCCTTCCTCAAATTTCATTGCGCCACCTTTGCCGCCCATATCATAACGCTGCCAGTTACGTGCACGGCTAGAGCCCTCTCCCCAGTACTCTTTAACATAGTTTCCGTTAATGTAAAGTTTCTTGGTAGGAGACTCATCAAAACGGGCAAAGTAACGGCCCATCATAAGAAAATCAGCGCCCATTGCAAGAGCCAAAGACATATGGTAGTCATGCACAAGACCGCCGTCACTACAAATTGGAACATATACACCGGTCTTCTCAAAATACTCATCCCTTGCAGCAGCTACATCCAAAATAGCGGTTGCCTGACCTCTACCAATACCTTTCTGCTCGCGGGTAATACAGATAGAACCTCCACCAATACCAACTTTAATGAAGTCTGCACCAGCCTCAACAAGATAATCAAACCCTTCCTTGTCTACAATATTACCTGCACCAACAAGCACTTTGCCGTTATATTTCTCTTTAATCCAGCCAATGGTCTCTTTCTGCCACTCTGAGAATCCATCCGACGAATCAATGCAAAGCACATCAACACCAGCCTCTACAAGGGCAGGAACACGCTCCTTATAGTCTCTTGAGTTGATACCGGCTCCAACAAGAAGCTCTTTGGTTACTGGGTCCAAAAGCTCATTAGGGTTCTCCCTGTGTGACTCATAATCCTTACGGAATACAAAGTATACAAGATTCTGATTCTCATCAATGATTGGGAGGGCATTGAGCTTATGATCCCAGATAAGCTGGTTGGCCTCAGAAAGGGTAATACCCAATTTGCCTACAGTAAGTTTCTCAAATGGGGTCATAAAATTCTTAACCAAAGAATCTCTTCCGTCGTGGTCAATTCTATAGTCTCTGCTGGTAAGCATACCCAACAATTTACCATTAGGTGTACCATCATCTGTAACACCCATTGTTGTATGACCTGTAGCCTCAATTATAGCCTCAACATCTGCAAGAGTTGCATCCGGACGCACGTTTGAGTCACTTGGCACAAAACCTGCCTTAAATTTCTTCACTTTCCTCACCATCTCAGCCTGACTCTCAATAGACTGTGAGCCAAAAATAAATGACAAACCTCCGTTGCGTGCCAGTGCTATACCAAGACCGTGGTCAGATACAGACTGCATAATTGCCGATACAAATGGGATGTTAAGTGAAATTTTAGGTTCCTCGCCTTTATTAAATTTAACCAAAGGGGTCTTCAAAGACACATTCTGTGGTGTACACTCCTTAGTTGTAAGGCCTGGTATCAAAAGATACTCTCCAAAAGTTCGGGAAACCTTCTCTATAATTTGAGCCATATAATTCCTCCAATTTTTTAAAAGTTTTGCAAATGTACTACTTTTCAAAATTTAGTACAACAAAAAATAATCATATCTTTGTACTCCAAACAAAATAAACAAGATAATTTTTACAATTATGATACTTGATTCACTAAAAAGTTTTGAAAAATACCAGACCCTACAGGAGGGATTTGACAAAGTTTACCAGTTTATAAAGAAAAATGACCTTTATTCAATGGAGCCCGGCCAGTATGATATTGACGGCAAAAAAGTTTATTGCACAATTTCGGAGGGTGAACTTAAAGATGTAGAAGATGCCAAACTGGAAATTCATGATTCATATATAGATATCCATGTCCTTTTGGATGGTTCTGAGACAATTGCACTTAAAGACAGAAGCAAATGCAACTCGGACAATACCAAATATCAGGAGGCCGATGATATTGCATTCCTTACAGATGAGCCTGAGAACTATGTACTTATGGGCATTGGCAACCTTGCCATTATTTTCCCTGCAGATGCCCATGCCCCACTATTGGGTACCGGCAACTACAAAAAAGCTGTATTTAAGGTACACGTTGGCAGCAACAGATCAAAACTTAACTAGTCTGTGGAAAAGAGGTACAACTCCTTTGTAGGATATTTTAAGCAGAAATACGGATGCCGGCTTCAAAAAATAGTAATTGATGCCGGCTTTACTTGTCCCAACAGAGATGGTAAAGTTGGACACGGAGGATGCACATTCTGCAACAATGATGCATTCCATCCCAACTATTCCACTCCCGACAAATCTATCCACCAGCAATTGGACGAGGGGATAGAGTTTCACCTGAACAGATACCGCACCACAGAAGATTACCTTGCATATTTCCAATCATACTCAAATACCTACGCACCACTGGATGACCTGAAAAAGCTATATGCACAGGCATTGGAGCACCCGAAAGTAAAGGGTATTGTCATTGGCACCAGGCCAGATTGTATAGATGATGAAAAACTGGATTGGCTACAGCAACTCTCTAAAGAGAAGATTGTAATTGTGGAGTATGGTATTGAATCCTGCTATGACAAGACCCTGCAGAGGATAAACCGGGGGCATGACTTTGCAACGGCAGTAAAAGCTGTAGAGGCTACTGCAGCAAGAGGTCTACACCAGGGGGCCCATTTTATATTCGGACTTCCGGGAGAGAGCCGTGACGAAATAATGGGCATGGCTCCAATCATCAACAGACTCCCTATAAATTCCGTCAAATTTCACCAACTGCAAATAATTAAAGGGACAGAAATGGAGGCAGAGTTTGCACGCTGCCCTCAGGATTTTGTACAATGGACATTAGAGGAATACATTGATTTCTTTATAGATTTCCTTGAACTTTTAAGGCCCGACCTATACATAGAGCGCTTTGCAGGAGAGGTGCCTCCACGCTTTGTAAACTCAAGCCCTTGGGGAAAAGTACGTAATGTGGAATTGCTACAAAAATTGGAAAAAAGACTTATTGAAAGGGATACGTACCAGGGAGCAAAATACTCTGGATAAGCAATATACGCCAAAAAAACAAAAATATTTGGCTGGTAAGAAAATTATTTCTACTTTTGCGCTCCCAATAATGGGACAAAAACAATTAAAAATCATTTGCAATGGCAGAGTATTTAACATCTGACAAGAAAGCAGAGATTTTCGGCAAATACGGAAAGTCTAATACAGACACTGGTTCTGTTGAGAGTCAAGTTGCTTTATTTTCCTACCGTATCGCTCACCTTACCCAGCACATGAAAGAGAACCATAAAGATTTTGGTACTCAGAGATCGCTTCTAAGATTGGTTGGTAAGAGACGTCAGCTTCTAGATTACCTAAAAGCTAAAGATATTGAGAGATACAGAGAGCTTATCAAAGCATTGGGTCTTAGAAAATAAGCTCCACTTAGGAATAGAAAAAAGGTTGCAGAATTCTGCAACCTTTTTTTATCCGTTTTATTTTAGTGTTCAATTCCAATTTATTTTTTCTTTTTGAAAAGGTCCTTGCCCTTATTAAGCAAATTTTTGCCCTTTTCCTTGGCCATCTCTATTGGATTCACACTTCCACCACTACTGCTTCCACTGTACTTATTATATTGTTTTTCAGTAAGGAAGTAGAATTTTCTGGTATACCCGCTATCTTTAATAGTAGCTGTCTGCTTGGAAAGATCTAAATCCTTACCCTTGGCAACAACCAAATCAGGATCTGTAACTATTGTAATGGAACCTCTTTTCTTTCCCTTTTCATAACCATTTTTCACATAGATATCAAAAGTTTCAGTGTTGCCGTTCTTCTTGTAGTTTCTCATTTCCATGGTACATTCGTCTTCACTGTCGCCATCAAAACGGTAAATCATAGCCTTACGGTCTATGAAATCGCGGATAGCCCAATCGGCGCCCTTTGAGTCAGCATAGTAGTGAATCTCCTCTTCCTGCGCATAAGCAGACAAGCAGATACCTATCAGCATCATAGCTGTCAATAATACCTTTTTCATTTTTTTACTTTTATAAGTTTACAATACGGTTGATTTTCCAGTTTAGTTTACTACAAAGTAAGGGATAATTTTTGGTATTTTAAAAAAAAGAAGCCGGTCACGATATGACCGGCCTCTTCTGTATTATAGGGAAGAAGTATTACTCACCTTTTGGTGCGTTATTCTCCTTGTGCTCCCTTGGACCTCTCTTGTTTCCGCCAAAGTCTTTTCTTGGACCTTTATTGTCTCTGCGGTCACCCTCCGGTCTTGGACGTCTTACTGGCTCAACATAGCCCTCAGGTTTCTCAAGAAGAACTTTTCTTGAAAGTCTCATTTTGCCTGTCTTGCTGTCAATCTCAAGAAGTTTAACCTCAACCTCGTCACCTACATTAAGGACATCCTCTGTTTTCTCAACTTTCTTCCAGTCAAGCTCAGAAATGTGAAGCAAACCTTCTTTACCAGGAAGGATCTCTACAAATGCACCGAACTCAAGGATTGAAACCACTTTACCTTTGTAGATTGTACCTACCTCAGGAACAGTTACAATACCTTTAACCCATGCCAATGCAGCATCCATGCTCTCTTTGTTCTCACCAAAGATATCCACTACGCCGAATGTCTCGTTACCCTCTTTAGTCTCAGTGATTGTAACAGTTGTACCTGTCTCTTTCTGGATTTTCTGGATAACCTCCCCGCCTTTACCAATGATTGCACCAATAAACTCACCTGGCACTCTAATCTGAACAATTCTTGGAGTATGAGGTTTAAGCTCAGGTCTTGGCTCGCTGATGGTCTTCATCATCTCGCCCATGATGTGCATTCTGCCCTGACGAGCCTGCTCAAGAGCCTTCTCAAGAACCTCGTATGAAAGACCGTCAACTTTAATATCCATCTGAGTAGCAGTGATACCGTCAACAGTACCTGTTACTTTGAAGTCCATATCTCCCAAGTGGTCCTCATCTCCCAAGATATCTGAAAGGACAGCGTATCTGCCTGTTTTTGAATCTGAGATAAGGCCCATTGCAATACCTGATACAGGTTTCTTAATCTTAACACCGGCATCCATAAGTGCAAGTGTACCTGCACAAACTGTTGCCATTGATGATGAGCCATTTGACTCAAGGATATCTGAAACTACGCGAACTGCATATGGGTTCTCCTCTCCTACAGGAACCATAGGTTTAAGGGCTCTGAACGCAAGGTTACCGTGTCCAATCACTCTACGGCCAATACCTCTTGAAGCTTTAGCCTCACCTGTTGAGAATGGAGGGAAGTTGTAGTGAAGCACAAATGGCTCGGTGCTCTGTACAAGAACCTCATCCATCTCCTTCATATCCATTTTTGTACCAAGGGTTACAGTTGTAAGTGACTGTGTCTCACCTCTGGTAAAGATTGCAGAACCGTGTGCGCATGGAAGGTAGTCAACCTCACACCAGATTGGACGGATCTGAGTAGTGTTTCTGCCATCAAGACGGATACCCTCATCCAAAATCATATTGCGCATAGCCTCTTTCTCAACATCGTGGAAATAACGGCCTACCATAAATGCCTTCTCCTCTCTCTCCTCCTCAGGGATAGTTGCCAGGAACTCCTCATGTACAGCGGCAAAAGCGTCACCTCTCTCATGTTTGCTGGTACCGCTTTTTGCAATCTCATAACATTTATTGTAACAGAACTCGTGACAAGCTGCTCTTAGAGCCTCATCATTGGTCTCATGGCAATACTCTCTCTTCTGGGTTTTGCCAACTTCCTCCATAAGCTCCAACTGAGCCTGGCACTGTTTCTTAATCTCCTCATGGGCAAATTTGATTGCGCCCAACATAACTGCCTCGCTAACCTCTTTCATCTCACCCTCAACCATCATAATGTTGTCAATGGTTGCAGCTACCATAATGTCAAGGTCTGCCTCAGCCATTTTGCTGAATGGAGGATTGATACAGTACTCGCCATTGATTCTTGCTACCCTTACCTCAGAAATAGGGCCATTGAAAGGAATATCACTTACTGCAATTGCTGCAGAAGCTGCCAAACCTGCAATTGCATCAGGCTGGATATCCTTCTCTGCTGAGATAAGATTTACTGTAACAAATACCTCTGCATGGAAATCGTCTGGGAAAAGTGGTCTAAGGGCACGGTCAATTAGACGTGCTACCAAAATTTCAGAGTCTGAAGCTTTACCCTCACGTTTCATAAATCCGCCAGGGAATCTGCCTGCTGCAGCAAATTTCTCTTTGTAATCTACCTGCAAAGGCATGAAATCTACATTCTCTTTTGCATCTTTAGCACAGGTTACTGCAGCAAGAAGCATAGTCTTGCCCATCTTCACCACTACAGAACCATCGGCCTGTTTAGCCAACTTACCTGTCTCAATTTCAATTGTTCTGCCATCACTCAACTGGATGGTCTTTTTAACTACATTCATTATTGTTTATACATCTCTTGCAGCCCGCCTCCCCCTATGGGAGTTAAATTAAATGTTTACAGCACCTTTGCCTGCCGCAGGCTACGTTTTGTTAGCAGACAAAAATCGGGCAAAGATAGTCATTTTTCTTTCATAACCTACTCATTATTAAGAAAAATGAAAAGGGCAACCTTACGGCTGCCCTTTTATGCAATATACAGCAATCTGCTACCACGCATTCAATGGACGTCCAGCCATAAGTTTGTGGGCTGCAGCTTTTACCTCTTCTCTGGTCTGCTCACACTCAGGGTTGCTAAGTACTTTGTCTACAAGCTCCACGATAAGTACCATATCTTTCTCTACAAGGCCTCTAGATGTAATTGCAGGTGTACCTACTCGAATACCTGAGGTCTGGAATGGAGAACGGCTGTCAAATGGAACCATATTCTTGTTAACAGTAATATCGGCAGCTACAAGAGCTTTCTCTGCAACCTTACCTGTAAGTTCTGGGAATTTGGTTCTAAGGTCAATCAACAACAAGTGGTTGTCTGTACCACCAGAAACAACTTTGTAACCTTTTGCAA
>JAZTYE010000009.1:0-4246 GCA_045636765.1 Candidatus Egerieisoma sp. | reverse complement strand
CTACCTTTGCAATCCCAATACGGACCTGCGGGCGTGGCGTAATTGGTAGCCGCGCTAGACTTAGGATCTAGTGCCGAGAGGCGTGGGGGTTCGAGTCCCTTCGCCCGCACAAGAAGCTCAACTGAATTTCAGTTGGGCTTCTTTGTTTTTTGTCTACATTACTGCGTTACCACATTACCCACATTACTACTTTCAAAACATTGCGCAGATTTGGCCATTCATAACTTTATATTTACTTTTTTTTCTGCTCTCCAAGTGAGTTCCTTTCCCAGAATACACCGTCTGCATATCCTTGGATTGAGGTGTCTTTAAGGGCTTTTTGTATTCTTTTGGCTGCCCACAGACAATACTCTTTGTTGAGCTCTATTCCACAGTATGAGCGTCCGAGCTTTTGGGCAACTACAGCTGCTGTACCGCTGCCAAGGAATGGATCAAAAATCTTGTCTCCAGGTTTAGAAGAGGCAAGAACCAGTTTTGCATATAGTTTTTCCGGTTTTTGGGTTGGATGGTCTGTGTTTTCTGGCATAGACCAGAATGGGATACTTATGTCATCCCAAAAATTGGAAGGGTAGGTTATACGGAAATTGCCGGCATCTGTCTCTTCCCAATCTTTTGGCTTTCCATCTATTTTGTACGGAGCCAATACTTTGCGTTTCATCATTACAGATTCTACATTAAAGTAATAGTCTTTAGGATTCTTAACGGCAAACCATATGTCTTCCATGCCGTTCTTCCAGTTTGATTTGGCTCCGCGCCCTTTTTCCCTTTGCCAAGATATGCGGTTTATTACAGTAAGTTTTTCCTCAATTACGCGCTGCATTGATGAGGTGCATTTCCAGTCACCGCACATGTATAGTGTGCCGTTTTTCTTGAGCTTGTCACAAACTTTGTAAAACCAGCTTCTCAGATACTCCTCGTATGCATCTGATTTCATTGCGGAGAATTTTTTTCCGTGGAACTCCTTGTCGAGATTGTATGGAGGATCTATGATGATAAGGTTGAAATATTCGTCGGGAATATAGTCAAGGCAGTCATAAAGGTCTGCATTGATTATCATGTTGTCCTTAAAATTGGCCTTGAGGTCTGTTATGCTGCTGATTTGTTGTTCCAGGATAGGTGTTTCATCTTCAGAAACTGTAAGTGTTCTGTTTCTCTCTGCCCTTTGCTTAATCTCCTTAGTCATTTTCTCAGGTTTTGTATCACTCTCAAGCAAAATTATAGATAATTATTGAGAACATCAAATGACTTGCATATCTATGAAAAAAAGGCCAGTCTCTTTTGAGAAGACTGGCCTGAGCTTATTTCGTTTTAATGCTTACTCACCTTTGTTTAGAGGAGAAGGTACATTGTATACACGGGTTGCAAGATCTTTGTCAATCATAAGCAAACCATATTTGTTGCCTTCTACTGCCTCTAGTTGGTCAATGATGTCTTTAGCGCTCTCCTCTTCCTCAACTTGCTCATCAATGAACCATTTAAGCATGTTCTGAGCTGCATAATCTTTATCCTCAAGAGCAAGCTCATAAAGGTTGGTAATAAGAGACGTTACTTTTTTCTCGTGGGTAAGGGTGTCTTTGTACATCTCCAATGCTGAAGCCCAGCTTGTTTGTACTGCATCAATAGGTGCTAGAACTACCTCATTGCCTCTTGCAAGCACGTGGTTCATCATAATCTCTGCGTGAGCCTGCTCCTCCTGGAACTGGATTTTGAACCAGTTAGCTATTCCTTTGTGTCCTTTAGCTGCTGCGTCCATTGACATTGAAAGATATAGGTATGCAGACCACATTTCTGCGTTTATCTGGGCATTGAATGCCTTACATAATTTCTCGCTAAGCATATTTTTAAATTTTATTGGTTTGTTATTCTATTACAAAGTTAATAAAAAAATTTTACTAAACAATAATAATTATAAATAACAATAATATTTTTGCAATTTTTAATGTAACAATTAAAGTGAGCTGAAGTTTTTGTCGTTATATATATTCTTGCCCTCAGGTGTGTACATGTGATCAATCCTGTCTGCGTATGCTTTTTCAACTTTACCCCTTACAATCTTCATGGTACTGTTAACCATTCCGTTTTGCTCAGTAAATGGTTCTGGAAGTATTGCAAATGTACTTGGTAGCCATCTGTGAGGGAACATGGTTTCAAGTTCACCACCTTTTTCAAATTTGGCAATCTGGCCTCTAATGCCCTCAATGGCTGCTTTTTTACCGTCGGGAGTATTAATGTCAAGTCCAAGACCTTTTACATGTGCTATAAGTTTTTCCTTATTAGGGACAATAAGAGCAGTGGTATAAGGATTCTGGTTGTTGTACAGGATTGTCTGGTCTATGAATGATGAGTGCTCTACAAGTGCCTCCTCAATTCCCTCTGGTGAGTATTTCTCACCGTCACTGGCAATAAGCAGACTCTTGAAACGGCCAAGAACATACAACAGACCATCTTTGCCAAGGTAGCCAAGGTCTCCGGTGTATAGCCAGCCCTCTTTTACTGTCTGGGCAGTTGCCTCAGGGTTTCTCCAGTAACCGGCCATAACGTTCTCACCTTTTACTACAATCTCTCCTTTCTCTCCTACAGGCAGTGCTTTACCCTCAGAGTCGCAAATCTTTATTTCAAGAGGTTTAACAAGTACACCACTTGATCCAAAACGGTGTTTGCGTGGACCGTTTGAAGAGAGTACTGGGGTTGCCTCGCTTAATCCGTATCCCTGGTACATAGGAAGTCCAATTGCACAGTAGAATTTCTGGAGGTCTTTGTCCAACAAGGCTCCGCCACCTACAAAGAATTTAAGCTGGCCGCCAAAGTTTTCCCTTACTTTTGAGAACAGTATTTTATCATAAAGGGCTACAAGAGGTTTTAGAATTATTCTCCAGCCTTTTGATTCTGCATTTCCGTTGCCATAATAAATCTGGGCAATGTTTACAGCCTGGTTGAACATTTTTACAACCTTAGGTCCTTTTGCCTTAATGCCGTTCTCTATATTTTTCTTGAAAGTTTTTGCCAATGAAGGGACACTTAGGATAAAGTGAGGCTTAACCTCTTTAATATTCAATGGAATGTTTTTGAGAGTCTCCATTGGAGTGCGGCCAACCTGAACAGTTGCAGCAGTTGCACCTTGGGCCATCATGATGTAGAATCCTACCACATGTGCAAAGCAGTGGTCTAAAGGAAGAATAATGAGTGTCCTCCAGGTCTGGTCAATATCTATAAGTGTAAGTGATTGTTCTACATTTGAAGTGTAGTTTCTGTGAGTAAGAATTACACCTTTAGGGTCTGCTGTTGTTCCTGATGTATATGTGATTGTTGCGTAGTCATCATTCTGGATGGATTGGCCTACTGCAAGGAACTCCTCCATTGTATGGGTTTTAAGGAACTCTTTACCCATCTCCATAACATCACCTACAAAGCACTCTTTTTCCTGATATGTATCAACTTTGTCCAAAACTATCACTTTCTCAACCAAAGGAAGTTTGTCAATGATAAGTCTTATCTTTCCGAGCTGTTGTTTTGATACCATAATGTATTTTACCATGGCATGCTCCAGACGGAACATAAGGTCATTGCTTTCTTCAAGTTTTATTGAAAGAGGAACGTTGATTGCTCCTGCATAGAACATGGATAGCTCACCAATAACCCACATGTTTCTTCCCTCTGAAAGAAGTGCCATAGTATCGCCTTTCTTTACACCAAGTGCTTGAAGGCCTGCACCCAATGCATATACCTGCTCTTTTACCTGGGTATATGTTGTAGGCTCAAATACCTTATTTGTTTTTTCCAGCAGGAAGGTGTTGTTTGGGTATAGTTTTACGGAATTTTCAAATAAATCTATAATAGTTTTCTTCATAAAGTTAAGTTTAATTAATTCGTAAAGATATATAAATTTTTTTAATATGGTGTAAAAATGGAGTATTGGAGTGCAGATACTTATGCTCTTGTTATTTAAGTAAAATTTTCCTACCTTTGCGCCCTATTTTCGGGATGCCGTCAAATGGCTCCCAAGTGTTTGAATAATAAATAAATACAATATAAAGATGAAAGTAGAACAAATTAAAATCAACGATTTGTCATACGAGCTTGTTGTAAGCATTGATAAAGCTGATGCTCAGGACAAAAAGAAAAAAGCTCTTAGCGAGTACAGAAAGAAAGCAGAGATCAGAGGCTTCCGCAAAGGTATGGCTCCTATGTCTCTAATTGAGAAAATGCATGGTGTTCAGGCATTGGTTGAGGGTGTTAACCAGCTTAT
>JAZTYE010000008.1:0-2419 GCA_045636765.1 Candidatus Egerieisoma sp. | reverse complement strand
GTACCGACAGCTTGTCTTCACGTTGGTAAACGAATTCCAGTTCCTCATCAAAGAATTTTATCTTTATCTTCTCCGGATTTGAATCAGGTGACATCTCCATTATTGAGTTCCTGATATATTCCTTTATTTGAGCAATATCTGCACCAGCATTGGTACGGACATAAGCATGTCTTGGAATATCCCAGGAATGCTTGCCAAAAACAAGAAAGGCATAAGGATTGATATTGTACTGCGCAGGCTGGAAGTTGAAATCCTCACATATGCCAACTACAGGTGTAGTTTCATCTTCCATATGTCCATGAATTGTTGTTTCAGTTGTTATTCCCAAATCCCTGGCTGCAGTCTTGTTGAAAATTAAGGCACCTGTTTCACTTCTGTCATCTGAAATCAGGAAATCCCTCCCTTCTATAATATCAATGCCCATTACTTTAAGGAAATTCCACGATACCACATATACATCAAATACCTGATGCGAGCCATCTTCTATATGCCGGCTCCACTGCATTTGGTCGGCAGCAACAAAATTTCCGCGTCCTAAAGCAATATCCTTAATCTGGGGATTCTGTTTCAGGCGCTCAAGTACAGCATCACGCTTTGAATAATCTGTATCATAATTCCATTTTGCATTTACGGCCTCATATGGTATTGACACCGCCAAAAGATTCTCCTTATCAAATCCCATATCTCTGGAAAGCATATATCGGTGCTGTCTCCATATGAACAATGCACAAACAATCAAAGTAATGGAAATAGTGTATTGTATCCCAACCAATATATAGCGCATGATGCGGCCTGAACGTGAGGCTGAAAAATCTCCTTTAATGACAAATGCCGGGGAGAACCTTGTAATGTACCAGGCAGGATACAGTGATACAAGTATTCCAAAAATCAAAAGACCGATGGCCATAAATGCAGCAACCACCCAATTTTCTACAATAGATACAGGTGCGGAGATGTAATTGGCCAACCATGTACCACTGAACAACACCACTATTACTGCAGCAACAATAAGTGCCACCACAATAAGCCCTACTGTCTCTAAAAGGAAATTCAAGCGCATCTGGGTAGTCGTAACTCCAAAAATCTTATAATTGTTTACAGCCCTTATACGGCTTGGGATCAATGCAAAGAAAAAGTTCACAAAGTTGATGAATGATATTGTCAGAATCAGCGCAGCAATTGCAATAAGAGTATGAGTAGTGGTTCTGCTGCCGTGCATTGATTCAGCCATCGTATCATCGGCAAAATACAGATCTGCAATTGGCGTCAGGCGGGGAGTTGTGCGGGCAATTTGCAGTTGGGCATCTTTTCCCCGCAGTCCCCTCTTTTTGGTATCATCCACCAGCCAGTCATACATCTGTTTTTCTACCTCTTCAGCCGATGCCCCATCACGTAAAAGCACATAATATGTGGTATTCCAATTCTGTACATCATCAGCAGTGGCCTCAGCCATACAAACATATCCTTCACTCATAGCCATTGTAGATGGTTTAGGGAAATCCTTGTATATTCCAATGATGGATATTTGGGCATTTATTTTCGCTCCTCGGCCATAATTCAGTCTGTCCCCAACTGAGAGATTAAAGCGGTTTGCAACCGTTTCAGAAATAATCATTCCATCATCTGGCGCGAATCCATCCAATCCTCCTTGCGTAAACTCAAACGGAAATACAGCCAAAGCTTCAGGTTCGGCACCACCTACTCCAATAGTAAGATTCTCTATTGTAGAATTGCGCACAATAGAATACTCATCCTGGTACATGCTGTTATATAGCATATCAATTGACCCGGATGTCTCTATCAGTGGACATGCCGCACACATTGCATCCGGCATCTGCCTGTTCCAGGTTGCCCACCAGCTCCCGTCATTTGACCATGAAGAATACTCCAACCTGTATATACGTTCTGAATTTGGTATTACACGGTTGAAAGACAAATCAAATTTCACCTGCACAACAATAAGATATATTGCGGCAAAAGCCACAGCCATACCCAAAATGTTCAACAATGAAGATGAAGTATAGCGTTTGAGCAAGGTTATAAAGTTTTTTATATACATATTCAATCAGTCACCAGTTGTAAAGTTTCATTACAGTTTTTGTTAAAATAAAGGTTAAATACATATATACTTACAAAACCGTGCCAATAAGTGTATTGCCCTTATTTTATGCAAGTTACACATTTCTTGAAAAGAAAAAACTGTAAAGTTTCCTTACAGTGTGTAAAATATGTAAAATCTAAAGAAAATGGGAAGGCACGGAGATCATTCTTCCTCTGTGGGGATAAAGAAGAAAGTCTCCAGACCTCGTGAGCGATAAGCAAACAGCCCGGTGGGCTTTTGCAGCGAACAGCCCGCTGTAGCGGGGTTAACCGAGCGAAGCGAGTTATGGATGGTTGCGTTCTTTCGCTGACACTCAAG
>JAZTYE010000007.1:0-3579 GCA_045636765.1 Candidatus Egerieisoma sp. | reverse complement strand
ATGTTTAAAGTTCCTGCTTTGGCATTTGCCCTTGGTATGTTCATCCCGCTTGAACTTAACTTGCCTCTTCTTGTTGGTCGTGCTATAGCATGGTTTGTTGGAAGCAGTAGCAAGGATGAGAAGGTTAACAAGGAGAGAGTTGATAAAGGTACCCTTCTTGCCAGCGGATTTATTGCAGGTGGTGCCCTTATGGGTGTTGTTAGTGCAATCATGAGATTCTGTGGCGTGAACCTTCTTGCTACAGAGTGGATGGAGAGCGCAGGTGCACAGTATGTGGCTATTTTGGCTTACGTTGCCATTATTGCTTACCTGATTTATGCTTCAATGAAGGAGGATAAGAAATAATTTGTTCTTGTATGTTTGGAGGTAATTTCATTATAGCATTGTTGCTTACCCTTGGCGCCGGTATTGCTACCGGTGTTGGGGGTGCAATCATTATGTTTGTAAAGAAATTCAACCCTAAGATGTTGTGCGCCACTTTGGGATTCTCAGCAGGTGTGATGATCCTCATCTCACTGGTTGAGCTGTTCCAGGAAGCAAGGGAGTCTCTCTCTATGGAGTTTGGTGATAATTTGGGGCTATTTTATACCTTATTGGCGTTTTTTGGGGGTATGGCAATCATAGCCCTTATAGATAACCTTGTTCCAAAGGAGAATAACCCTCATGAGGTGAATTCCATGACCATTCAGGTACATGACCAGGCTGTTGGGGGTAAGAAGGCTGTCCTTTCTTTTGCCGGTGAGAACGAGGAGATTATAAGGGAGGAGCACCGCACTCCGCCACAAGGTGGGAAGAAGCTGCTCCGCCTTGGAATTTTCTCTGCACTGGTAATTGCGGTGCATAATTTTCCCGAAGGCCTTGCTACTTTTATCAGTGCAATGGAGAACCCTGAGCTTGGTGCAAGCATTGCTTTTGCAATAGCACTGCATAATCTCCCTGAGGGAATTGCTGTGGCCATTCCAATTTATTATGCTACCCAAAGGAGGGGCAGGGCAGTGGGGTATGCAACTTTGTCGGGAATAGCAGAACCTGTAGGGGGAGTTTTGGGGTATCTGGTACTCCGTTCTGTACTAACCCCTTCGTTGTTAGCTTGTGTGCTGGCAATTGTTGCGGGAATTATGGTGTATATCTCCCTTGATGAGCTGTTGCCAAGCGCCGAGAGTTACGGTCAGCACCATTATGCCATTGGTGGGGTGATATCAGGAATGGTATTTATGAGTTTTGGATTACTTTTATTTTAGTTTCATTATGGAAAAGATTTTAGATAAATTTTTAAGATATGTGGCTGTTGAGACCACTTCCAATGATGCAAGTGAGAGCCAGCCAAGTTCTGCCTGTCAGCTTAATCTTTTAAAGATGTTGGCGGACGAACTTAATGCAATGGGTGTAAAGGCTACTTTGGATGAGTGGGGGTATGTTATGGCTACTATCCCTTCAAATATAGACAAGGATGTTCCAGCAGTGGGTTTCATTGCCCATGTTGATACTGCTCCGGATGCGAGCGGCAAGGATATAAAGCCTCAGATTGTTGAGAATTATAATGGTGAGGATGTGGTCCTCAATGCTGAGCTTGGAATTAAGATTCCGGTTGCAGATTTTCCTGAAATTAAACAGTATGTTGGGCAGACCCTTATTACTACAGATGGTACAACCCTTTTGGGCGCAGATGACAAGGCCGGAGTTGCAGAGATTATGGCGGCTGTGGAGTATATTGTTGAGCACCCCGAGTTCAGGCATGGAGAGATTAAGATTGGATTTACCCCTGATGAGGAGATTGGACGTGGTGTTGACAAGTTTGATGTGGAGAAATTTGGTGCCAAATATGCCTATACAATGGATGGCGGACAGATTGGGGAGCTGGAGTATGAGAACTTTAATGCTGCCGGTGCAAAGATCCATATTCAGGGCCGCAATGTGCATCCGGGCTATGCTAAGGATAAGATGATAAATGCAATCATTATTGCAATGGAGCTTAACGGTATGCTTCCTGTGCAGCAGAGACCTGAGTTTACAACCGGTTACGAGGGTTTCTTCCATGTTGTGGGAATTAATGGAGCGGTTGAGCAGGCTACTGTATCTTATATAATAAGGGATCACTCAATGGAGAAATTTGAGCAGAAGAAAGCCCTTATGCAGGAGGTAGTGGCATTCATCAATGCAAAATATGGTGAGGGTACTGCAACTTTGGATATGAAAGACCAGTATTATAATATGAGGGAGCAGGTTGAGCCTCATTACCATATTGTGGAGAAGGCAATGCAGGCTATGGAGATGGCAGGCATAAAACCTCAGGTGCAGCCTATCCGAGGCGGTACTGATGGTGCACGCCTTTCATTTATGGGCCTTCCTTGTCCTAATATCTTTGCCGGCGGACATAATTTCCATGGCAAATTGGAGTATCTTCCTTTGCAGAGCATGGAAAAAGCATATGAAGTTATACTTAATATTATAAAACTTTATACTGAGTAATAATAAAAAGGGGAAAGTCTTCCCCTTTTTATTTGCTTATAAGTTTTAGTGCTGTTTCTGGAGCATCGGTTGTAATGTAATCCACACCAAGGCCAATCATTTTCTGCATGAGATCCTCCTGGTTTACTGTCCATACATTGACAATCATTCCAAGGTCATGGGCCTCCTTTACCCACTCGGGGTGCTGTGCAAAATTGCTGTGGTGGTAATCAATACCCATAATTCCCATTTCTTTCAGCTCTTTTGGCGGTATTTTCCCGTTGAGGTATTGTACCATGTAGCCCGGCATGAGTTTGGCCAGCTGCTTGCAGGCCTCAAGGCTGAATGAGATGAACTCTACCTGGTTGCTTGTAAGGCCAAGTTTCTTTACCATCTCTACAGATTTTTTTACGGCCAGGTTCTCAATTTCCCCTGCAGGGTGTACCTTAAGCTCAAAAATAAGTTTGATGTTTCCCTTTTTGCCCTCTTTAAGGTATTTTTTTAATGTTGGAACTTTCTCTCCGTTTTTCAGCCTTACTTTCTTTACCTCTTTATAGGTTGCCTTCTGTACATCCGGAATACTCTCCAGTTTTGGTCCGTGGCTCACAACCATTACCCCGTCTGCTGTCATGTTTACGTCAAATTCGCTTCCATAAACCGGAATTTGTTGGGCAGTTTTAAGTGCGGTAATGGAATTTTGTGCATTGTTTGGGGTATCCCAATAGCCTCTGTGGGCTACAACTTGTGTCTTTTGTGCGGCTGCGCTGAGCGAAAAAAGCAGCATTGCAGCTATAAATACTCTCTTCATCTGAAAAATTTTTATACCCAAAGATAAAACTTCTTCCCGACAAAAAACGGCCTGAAACCCCACTTTTAGAGGGAAAATCGAGAAAATTGCAGAAAAAATGCAATTTTTTTGAAAATTTTTGCGGAAAAATTTGGAAGTTCAAAAAAAGTCCTTACCTTTGCAACCCGTTTGAGAAACAACGGACAGTTCATTGAAGTATTGAGAGAGAAAAGATAGAGGTAAAAAACAAATCAGAAAAGATAGTCTGTAAGAAATTAGGGACTACTTTTTCATAGAGCAAAAAAATACATATCTGCGATGAAAGTCGTTAGATATGATTCACA
>JAZTYE010000006.1:0-15082 GCA_045636765.1 Candidatus Egerieisoma sp. | reverse complement strand
GAGATTCTGGCTCTCTTGGTTTGGGTTCGAGTCCTAATATCTCAACTACATGTTGGCGCGATAGCTCAGCTGGTTAGAGCGCATGATTCATAATCATGAGGTCCCCAGTTCAATCCTGGGTCGCGCTACAAAAAAGTTAAGGCACTTGCAGTTTTGCAGGTGTCTTTTTTTTGTATCTGCACAAAAAAATCTAAAATGTGATAATAAAGCATGATCCAAAATTTTATATCTTTGCGTCCTGAAAGTAAACCCTTTTACTATATAAGCTGATACTAGATTTTATAGGCTAAAAAATGAATAATTTTAATATAGCTGGAATACAACAAATTGGCATTGGAACAGCAGATTTTAGAAAATCCTGGAATTGGTACATCACCCATTTTGGCACTGATGTAAAGATACTTGAAGATGACACAGTTGCTGAAAAGATGCTTCCATACACTGGTGGGAAACCTCAGCAAAGACACGCCTGCATTGCGGTGAATCTTCAGGGAGGAGGAGGGTTTGAGATATGGCAATACTCAAAACGCAAACCTGAGCCTTGTCCTTTTACAATATCAGTAGGAGACCTGGGTATTTTTGCAGCAAAGATCAAATGCCGTAATGTTGCCATGTTCCACAAAACTCTTTCTTCAACTTGGCCAGACTGTACTACACCGGAAACGCTCCCGGATGGTACTCCTTGCTTCTATGTAAAGGACCTCTACGGAAACTGTTTCCAAATAGTAGAAAGAAAGGATGTATTCATTGAACAGAAAAAGTATACCGGAGGAATGATTGGTGCAGTGATAGGCGTTACTGATATGGAAAGATCTATCCAATTCTATAGAGATATATTAGGATATGACAAAATAATCAGCGACACCACAGGCCCGTTCAGCAAGCATTTCTTTATGCCAGGGTCCAACAAGAACTGCCGCAGAGTCATACTAGGCGCACCAAAGCGTAAAGGTGCATTCGCAGAACTTTTTGGGGAGTCAACAATAGAACTTGTGCAGGCTCTTGAATACACACCCCGCAAGATTTACCAGGGACGCTATTGGGGAGACCCTGGCTTCATCCAGGTATGCTTTGACATAACAGGAATGAACAATATGAAAAATTTCTGCGCAGAAAAAGGTTTTCCCTTCACAGTGGACAGTTGCCCAGACGGAGAAATCTTTGATATGGGTGATGCATCGGGACGCTTCGCCTACATTGAAGACCCGGACGGCACACTGATTGAACTGGTAGAAACCTACAAAGTGCCTGTAGTAAAGAAATTCGGATGGTTCATAAACATGACAAAGCGCAATCCAGACAACAAACTCCCTAAATTCTTGTTCAGAATGATGGGATTAGTATCAAAGCAAACAATCAAAAATCAATAAATATGTTTACAGATATTTTTGACAGAATTAGAAAATCAACAGGTGGTCCTATAGGACAATACCGTGAAAAAGCAGAAGGATACTTCGCATTCCCACGCCTTGAGGGCGATTTGGGGCCAAATATGAGATTTAACGGGCAAGATGTTCTGTGCTGGAGTCTCAATAACTATCTAGGTCTTGCAAACCATCCTGAAATCCGCAAAACAGATGCAGAAGCTGCAGCAAAATGGGGTATGGCATACCCTATGGGAAGCCGAATGATGACTGGCCAGACTCATCTCCATGAGGAACTTGAGCGCAGACTCGCAGCATTTGAAAAAAAGGAAGCAGCCTTTGAATTCAATTTTGGTTATCAGGGAATTGTTTCTACAATAGATTCTCTAGTATGCCGCCACGATGTAATTGTATATGATGCAGAAGACCACGCATGCCTTCTTGACGGTATACGTCTACACACCGGAAGCAAGTATAAATACCGTCATAACGACATTAAAGACTGCGAAAGAGTGATAGCTAAAGCTTGCGAAGAGGCAGAGAAGAAAGGTGGTGGAGTTCTCCTTATCACTGAGGGAGTTTTTGGAATGACAGGAGCACTCGGAATCCTTGATCAGATAGCAGCACTCAAGAAGAAATATAAATTCCGTATAATGATTGACGATGCTCACGGATTCGGAGTAATGGGAGAGCACGGACGTGGCACATCAGAGCATTTTGGAGTGATGGACGAGATAGACATCTACATTGGAGCATACGCAAAGTCAATGGCAATTATTGGAGGTTTCGTTGCTGCCGACAAAGATATCATTGACTATCTTAAATACAACATGCGTTCTCAGATTTACGCCAAGTCGCTTCCTATGCCTATAGTGGAAGGTTGTCTTAAGAGGCTAGACATTATAGACAGTCCCGAGGGTGATGCACTCCGTGCACAACTATGGAAAGTAACAAGAACCCTCCAGAAGGGTTTTCGCGAACTTGGGTTTGATATAGGACCTGCCCAGGCATGTGTTACACCTGTTCTTGTACAGGCCGGAGTTAATTCTGCTGCAAATATAGCAGTAGCTCTCCGCGAGGAATACCACATTTTCTGTTCTGTGGTCATTTATCCTGTAATTCCTCCTGGAATGGTAATCTTCCGCATTATTCCAACTGCGGCACACAGCATGGAGGATGTAGAAAGAACTCTTGCTGCTTTCAAAGACATGAAGGAGAGATTAGACAGAGGAGAGTTTGACAAGGAAATGCCAAATATGGCTCTTCTTAAATAAGCCATGCAATCAGTTTGGATTACAGGTGCGTCTTCCGGAATGGGTGAAGCATGTGCATACCGTTATGCAGAAGAAGGAGCCAGGCTTGTTCTCACCTCTTCTTCTGCAGAACGTCTTGTACCCATTGCTGCCAAATGTAGGGAACTAGGAGCTGCTGATGCTACTATACTTCCCTATGATTTCACATGTCTTGATACAATTGATGCCCTTACAGACAAGGCCTGGGAAATTTTGAATGGCATTGATCTCGTATTGCTCAATGCAGGCATTAGCCAAAGGACCAATGTAGAGGACACCTCAATGGAAATGGTTCGCAAAATAATGGAAATCAATTATTTTGCCCCAGTATCCATTGCTAAACGTCTTCTTCCGGGAATGATTGCCAGGGGAGGTGGAAAGATTGCTGTAACTACATCTATTGCCGGAAGGTTCGGTTTCCCGCTCAGATGCGGATACAGCTCGTCAAAATTCGCATTGTACGGATTCTTTGAAACCCTTCAGGCAGAATATTACGACAAAGGGATAAGGGTGACCATAGTATGCCCGGGACGCGTACAAACCAATATATCCAGATACGCCCTTGACAAAGGGGGCAAACCTCATGGAGTGATGGATCCCGGTCAGGCCAGTGGTATAACAGCTAAAACTGCAGCTCGTGTCATAACCGGAGCAATAGCAAAGGGGAAGAAAGAAGTACTTGTAGGAAGGAAGGAACTTCTTATGGTATATATCAAGCGTTTCTTCCCGGGATTATGCGCAATCCTTGCACGTAGAATTAAACCAATGTAGGTAATATGGGAAAGTTGAATGATCTATTAAGAGAGGACTACAGGATACAGGAAGGCCTTAAAACCTGCATCAATTGCGGCACATGCACAGCAATATGCCCTGCAGCGGAGTTCTATAAATATGATCCCAGAAGAATTGTAGACACTGTTCAGAGAGGTAACGATGAAGACATAGAAGCCCTGCTCAAGAGTGACACAATATGGTACTGTGGCGAATGCCTCTCTTGTCTGACAAGGTGCCCCCGCAAAAATGGTCCGGGTCTGGTAATAATGGCTCTACGTAACCTTTCTGCAAAACTCGGCTACTTTGCTGAGTCAGAGAAAGGCCGCCAACTATACCCGCTCACCAAGATTATGACAGATAATATCCTAAAATACGGCTACTGCATACATCCTGACACATTCAGTTGGGAAGATCATGTGGAATCTGGCCCTGTATGGAAATGGCACACGGAACATCTGGAAGACAGTTACGCAAGGCAGGGAGCTAATTTCCGTGGCACAGGTCCTGGTATCCTACGAAATATCCCTGAGGAGTCTCTCAACGAGCTGAAGAAGATATTTGATGTCACCGGAGCAACCGAACGAATAGAAACAGTGGAGAAATTCTCTAAAGCTAAGGCTGATGAGATGGGGATGACTATGGAGGAGTATTTCCGTTACACATTTGAGTATTGCTCTGACAGACATTTCAACAACGACTGACAGGAAATGATTTATCAAGGTAAACAAAAAATATGGAGTGATTATCAGAAGGAGATTCCTGATGATAAGTGGTACTATGTACGCAGCTGCATACGTCAAAACTTTTTCCCTGCGTCGGAAAAGATGTTTATGGAAATATGCAGAAATGTCCTGAACAAAGATATTTATGAGAACGAGCATCACACAACCTGCGGAGGAATAGCCTATCATTGCGACACTATTCCCCAGGAGACTGCGATGACTATTGCAGCAAGACAATTTGCCCTGATGACCGAAGCAGGTTACGAAAATTACGTAGCATCCTGTATTACATCATTTGGCAACTACACCGAAATTCTGGAGACATGGAATGAATTTCCGGAACTTGAGGCCAAAATCCGCGAACTGCTGTGGAAAGCTTGCAAAAAGGAATTCAAAAAGCCCAAGCATCTGGCGCACTCTAGTGACCTCATCTTTAAGTTCCGCAACCAGATAGCAGAAAAGGCCAAATTCCGCCTTGTGAACAAGAAAACCGGAGAACCTCTAAAAGTTGTAGAACACATAGGTTGCCACTACTCCAAGATGTTCCCTTCAAAAGGGGTTGGCGGCGCAGAATATCCATATGTCCTCACAGGAATGATAGAGTCATGGGGAGGCAACATTATTGACTATCCCGAGAGAAGACATTGCTGTGGATACGGATTCCGCCAATACCATGTAAAGGCGAACAGAGGCTACTCAATCTCCAATACTTATAAAAAATTTGAATCCATGGCCCCTTACAAGCCTGATATGATAATAACCAATTGCCCCGGATGCCCCTATTTCCTTGACAGATGGCAGTATGTTATTGCAGAAATGGAAGGTAAGACCTACGGAGAAAACGGATTTGGAATACCAGTATTCACCTACGAGGAAGTTGCTGGCCTGGTGCTTGGTTATAACCCTTGGGATCTGGGTCTACAGCTGCATCAGACAGCAGTTGAGCCTCTTCTTGACAAGATAGGAATAGAATACATCCCTGAAGATAAATACAAAGGGCTAGACAAAAAGGAGATAATGAGACCTGAACTTCCCAAAGTAATGAAATGCTTCTAAAACAACCAGGATATGAAGGAGATAATAGTGATAATAGGTGGCGGAATAGCAGGAATGGAAGCTGCAGCCCAGCTTCTGAAGCTAGGTCACTCCCCTATCATAATAGAGAAAGGAGAGCATCTTGGCGGCCATGTAGCACGCTGGAACAAACTTTTCCCTGACCTCACACCGGCAAGTGAGCTCATAAACAAGCTGACTGAAGAGTGCAAGGAAGCCAATATATTCCTAAATACTGAAGTTTCCATTGTCAACCGTCTGATGGATGGCTACAACATAATCCTGTCAAACGGTATTACAATAAGTGCCAAATACATCCTCATTACAACCGGATTCAAAATGTTTGAAGCATCAAAGAAAGAAGAGTATGGATATGGCATATACAATAATGTAATAACGAATTATGATCTTGAACAATGGTTCAATGGCAAAAGGGATGAACGGATAGACAATTCTTTGATGAACTCAATAGGATTTGTACATTGCGTGGGATCCCGGGACGACAAGGCGGGTAACAGCCAATGCTCAAAAGTGTGCTGTATCACTGCTGTCAAGCAGGCTATCGAGCTCAAGGAAATGTATCCTAATGCGCAAATATACTGTTTCTACATGGACCTCAGACTGTTTGGGAAGAAATTTGAAGACTTCTACACCAAGGCACAACGTGACCACGGAATACACTTCATAAGGGGCAGGATGTCGGAGGTTAGCGAAAATATAGACGGCAAGCTGATAGTCAAGGCTGAGGATACTCTGCTTGGCAAACCCATCAAAGTCACCCTGGATCTTCTGGTGCTCATGTCAGGAATGGCATGCAACCCTGACAGCGCAAAACTAGCATCTATGATTGCCCTCCCGACAGACTCGGACAGATTCCTCAAAAGCCAGGACAACATATTACACATCACCGCTTCACCAAAGGAGGGAGTGTTCTACGCCGGAACCTGCACTGGCCCTAAAACCGTACCTGAAACACTTGCAGAGGCCCGGTCAGCGGCCTTAGATATCCATTTCAAAATACAGGAGTCAAAAAGATGAACGGATTCGGCTTTAAGCTATCACCTAGTTCCGCTATCAATCTGGATAAGATTGACAAGTCATTGTTCAACGAGCTGTGCTTAATAGAGCCCGATGCTTTACGATGCATGGCATGCGGCTCGTGTACTGCCACATGCACAGCGTCAGAGCTCAGCGGAATGAGCATCCGCAAGATGCTGCTTAATCTTCAAAGAGGCAAAGTTGACCAAACCGCCAAAATGATATCGGGATGTATGCTGTGCGGTAAATGCACGATAGTGTGTCCAAGAGGCATAAGAACTCGTCATCTTATTTTGACTGTCAGTAAGTTATATAAAAAGAAGGAACAGAAATGATGAAGGAGATATATCCATCTGGCTTCAATAGTTTTGTAACGCCTTTTATGCTGGGAATGCTGTTTGTCCTAAGCTGGTGCATAATTGGCGCTTGCAGAATACTTTTTGAGTTGCCGCAAGAAGATAGGAAGAAGCTGGCGCTATCCTTCCTTAATCCTAAGATAATGGCAAAGAATATCAGGGACTGGTTCTTAGACTGCCTTATCCATGTAAAGCTTTGGAAGCGCAATAAACTTCTAGGATATATGCATTCCAGCATTGCTTTCGGCTGGTTCATGATAATCATCATAGGCCACATAGAAGTATTCCTCTACACACCTGAAAGGATTCACCGTCTGTGGTACCCTATTTTCTTCAGGTATTTCGTTGCTGTTTCCGACAACACAATGGAAGGTACTCTTCTTTTTTTTCTGATGGACTTGTTTCTGCTTATCATTCTGATTGGCATATTACTGGCCATAATCAAAAGAGTACACTCTCGTCTGTTTGGGATGCGACGCACAACGCGCAGTAGCCTTACAGACCTGATAGGGCTATATGCCTTATGGTGCATATTCCCGTTGAGACTTCTTGCAGAAGGATTTACTGCTGACATAAGCGGAGGCTCATTCCTCACAAAATCATTGAATAACCTGCTGCACTTGTTCTATAGTGATCCTACCAATGCATTACCTGTATGGTGGGCATACTCAATTGCTTTGGGAGTATTTATGTGCATACTTCCGTTCAGCAGATACATGCACATCCCGGCTGAAATCCTTCTCATTCCAATGCGAAACGCAGGAATCCCTATAAGGCATTACAGGAAAGGTGTCTCCAGACTTGAAGTCCAATCCTGCCCAGGCTGCGGAGTATGCATAGACGCTTGTCCACTGAGCGCAGTGCCTGCCAATGTAAGAGATACCACAGTATATCTCAACCGACAGATCAAGCGCAATAATAAAAAACGCATTGAGGAAATCAGCGACAAGTGCCTCCTTTGTGGAAAATGTTCTGCCATATGTCCTGTAGGGGTAGAAGGAGACAGACTGAGAATAGCACAGAGAAGTACAAGAAAATATAACATACCTGCCGACTATTCGGCGATAGACAAAGACGAATTTGTTGAGGTTAAAAACAGACAGGTGATATATTTCGCAGGATGCATGACGCATCTGACACCTTCTATCAAGAGAGCACTTACATCCATCCTTGAAACAGTAGGTGAGGATTATTCTCTGATGGATAAAAACGGAGGAATATGCTGCGGAAGGCCAATGCTTACAGCCGGAAGGAAAGATGCGGCCCAGCAGATGATTGAGAAGAACACTGAGATCATCAAATCTTCCGGTGCATCAGTATTACTGCTGAGCTGTCCTATCTGCTACAAAATATTCAAGCAGGACTATAAACTGGACGGAATTGAAGTTCTTCACCACAGTGAATACATACACCGGCTCATCTTGGAAAAGAAACTGAATGTCTCCAACACAGGCCTCAAATATGCCTACCACGACCCTTGTGAACTGGGTAGGGGATGCGGAATATATGAAGAGCCAAGAAATATAGTATCAGCGGCAGGAGTACTTGTAGAAGGGTCAAAGAGTGGAAAGGAAAGCATCTGCTGCGGAGGAAGCCTAGGTAGCCTTACCCTCAGTGATGAACAAAGACGTAAATTGGCAGAAAATGCGCTGAGCAATATGACAGCGGAATTGCCTGATGCTGTTGTTACCGCTTGTCCTCTATGCAAAAATACTTTCAACAGATATGCGTCCGTACCTGTTCTCGACATTGCAGAAATAGCAGCATCGGCCTCACGGTAAAATAAAACAAATTTTTACTAATTTTGTAAAAATTAATACTGTAAACCTATGTTACTATCTAAAGAGGTGGCTGTTGAACTGAATCTTACCGGATGCCGTCTTAAACAATTTATGTCAGCCATGCTCAAGCTAAGGAATGTTGACCTCACACCGGAGCAGTTCTTGCTTATTGACCTGCTGTGGAATCATGGTCCATTATCTCAACAGCAATTGGCAGACCAGATGCAGAAAGACAAGAATTCTGTTACTAAAATAGTGGACGCTATTGAGCGCAAAGGGTTTGTAATCCGCCAACAGAATCCTAATGACAGACGGTCAAACACCATTATTCCTACCCAAAAAGCCATTGATCTTAAGCTTGGTGCAAAGGAGGTTGGTATAAATCTTCTGGATCATATGATCAAAGGAATCAGTGAAGATGAACTTCACCAATTCCTGAAGACTTTGCGTAAACTATCAGTTAATATGGAAACAGTTTCTGATAAAGAGTAGAAAACCTACATTACACTATAGCTCAAACAGATCAAAAGTAAGAGTCAACAATCCGTAAGACTTTTTAAGATACGGATTGTAGATATACTGCAAAGATGCAGGCATGTCATAGTTCCACAAAGTGAATATCCTTGTATATCCGGCTGCAACATTTACCAGGCTGAATCCTTTCTCGTAGTCTGTGTAGAAACCCTTATTGAGAGAGACTCCAAGCAAGGCTCCAACAGAATTCTTTTCATTGAACTCATGGGTGTATCCAACCTCTGCATAAGAGGTAAACGCCTGCTTGCCACTCTCAAGTTTGTCATCTCCATAAATGAATGAGCCCACCATTACATGAAGAGGGAAAGCCTCAGGCTCGTATGTAAGCATCAACTCTGCCGAATGGGTTGTTGAACTGTTGTTGAAATGAAAGAATTTATTCCCTTTAGCAGGATAAAAATAATCTACAAGTTCTACGGTAAAATTGCCCAATGTGTAGCATATTCCCAAATCCACCTCCCTGAAACTGTCATTCACAGCCCAGGCTCCCCATACATAAACTTCAAAATTACCTTTGGTAAAGCCAAATGTAGGCTGCACAGCAGGAGCTGTTCCACTTATAATGGCCCTCCATTCATTTACAGAGGCAAGATCAGCTGTGCCATAGAACGAATAATCTTTTTCCTCTTCTTGCGCAAAGGCAATTGCCGGAATACATACCAGCAAAATCACAAACAGTTTCCTCAGGAAACCACAAGCAAAACGTTGATACTGCATTTCATTAAAAAGTTTTTAAGTAAAGTTTACAATTTATCCCTTTTGCAACAATACTGTTGCATAAACGGCTATAGCCTCTTCCCTTCCTACAAAACCTGCCCCCTCAGTGGTTGTTGCCTTAACTGAGATTCTCTCCACCTCAACACCAAGTACTTTGGCAAGGCACTCCCTCATTGGAACTATATATGGAGCAACTTTAGGTTTCTGCAGCAGGATTGTACAGTCTGCATTTACAAGAGAGTACCCTCTCCCCTTTATGAGCTCATTTACTCTAGAAAGGAGAATTTTACTGTCTATCCCTTTAAATTCCGCAGAGTTGTCGGGAAAATGCTTTCCTATATCCCCCAATGCCAGGGCTCCCAGCATTGCATCACATAATGCATGAATTAGGGTATCCCCGTCAGAGTGGGCTACACACCCTTTTGTATGCTCCAATTTTATTCCACCCAACCAGAACTCAAGCCCAGGTGCAAGCAGGTGGACATCATATCCGTTTCCTACACGTATATCCATGTGAATTCTTTTAATTTTCGCAAAATTAACATAATTATTTTATCTTTGTTTGTTTAGAAAAAAGGAGAATAGTTATGGGATTTTTTCACCAGCGTCAGATTAGAAAATTCAACTACCAGCCAGTGTTCTATGATGAGAGGAAAGAGGCTCTCAAGAACAAGATAGATGCTGCCCAAAGGGAAAAAGAGGGTCATTATGTACCTGGAGCAAGCATAAAGGGCTCATTCAAAAGAATGGAGGTTGCAAGGAAAGACCTTAAATACACCCCATTCATGAGATTACTTTCCATTATGGGTATTGCAGCAGTACTGGTTGCAGCAGTTTATATGGCCCAACTTATGGGATTGCTATTCTAATTGAGCGGAATGTTACAGGTACTGCCAAGCCATATTTCAAATCTTATTGCCGCAGGAGAGGTTATCCAACGCCCCAGCAACGTTATTAAGGAGCTTATGGAAAATGCTGTGGATGCGGGAGCCACGTCTGTACTTGTTGTAATAAACGACAGTGGCAGAACCCTTATTCAGGTAATTGACAACGGCTGTGGAATGACACCTAAGGAGGCTGCTCTATGCTTTGAGCGTCATGCCACCTCGAAAATTGCAAAGGCAGAGGACCTTTACTCCATAGAGACATACGGCTTCCGTGGAGAGGCTCTTGCATCCATTGCAGCTTGCGCTGATGTTACACTCAAAACCCGCAAGGAGGGCTCCGAGTGCGGCACAGAGGTTCATATTGCGGAAAGCAGCATAATCTCCCAAAGCGAAACTTCTTGCCCTGTAGGATGCAATTTTGCAATAAGAAACATATTCTACAATGTACCTGCAAGGAGAAAGTTCCTTAAATCTGACAGTGTGGAATACCGCCAGATTGTAAGCGAGTTTACAAGAGTGGCCCTTACCCGCACAGATGTGGAATTCAAACTTATACACAACTCCAAAGAGGTGTTCCACGCTGTACCTGCCTCAAATATAAAGCAAAGGATAACCCAACTTTGCGGAAAGGATATGGCCAAAGATCTCATCACAACCCAAACAGACACCAATATAGTAAGTGTCCGCGGGTTCATAGGGAGACCTGAGTTTGCCAAAAAGAGCCAGCCTAACCAGTACCTCTTTGTAAACGGCAGGTACTTCAAGAGCCCTCTGCTACATAAAGCCATAATAAAGGCTTATGGGAATCTTATTCCCGACAGCACCTCCCCTTCATATTTCCTTTTTCTTGAAATTGAACCGGGTAGCATGGATGTAAACATCCACCCAAGCAAGACTGAGATCAAGTTTGAAAATGACAGCGTCATTTTTGAAATAATAACAGCCTGCGTAAAAGAGGCAATTGGAGAGGCATCTTTTGTCCCCTCAATTGATTTTGATACAGAAGGGGCCCCTGAGATACCTGTTCTTAAGACAGGGTTCAGCAGCCAGAGAGGTTTTACCCCTCCCAAAATCAACTATGACCCGCTGTTCAACCCTTTTGACGAGGAGAAGAAGAGCGGAGCCAGATGGAACTCATCATCTGAGTGGAACAGCAACCAGCAGGATTTCAACAGCACCCCTGTATTTGAAGGCAATCCGCTGATGGACAAAGAATCCTATAGCAATACCAGCACAAACGGGTACAACGGATTTTTCAATGAAGAGAATGCCTGCGCCAATCCGTTGCTGGTGCTTAAGGGGAAATATATCCTTACCACAGTAAAATCTGGCCTCATGCTCATAGATATTGTCAGAGCCAAGGAGAGGATTTTCTATGAAAGGTACCTCAACACCATAACAGAGTCTTCACAACCAATCCAGGAACAGATGTTCCCTCAGACAATAGACCTTGACCACAACTCCTACCATCTGCTCATGGAGCATCAGGAGCTGGTGAAAAGGCTGGGATTTGACATCCGTCCGTTTGGAGAAAACTGTGTGGTCCTGTACGGAACTCCTGCAACCCTTTCAGACGGAAATATGGATGCACAGGAGTGTATTTTTGCCCTTATTGCAGATTTGCAGGAGACTGGCAAAGATTTTGAGCAGGAAGTAAAAGAAAGAATTGCGCTGGATATGGTACGCAAATCCGGCATAACCAGAGTCTCTTCAATAGGTAACAGCCAGGCTCAGGAGCTTATAGACTCCCTGTTCGCCTGTAGCGAGCCTAACAGGACCCCTGCCGGGAATCCTGTTATGGCCATAATTACCATGGAGGAGCTTGCAAACAAACTTTGATATGTTCAACAGAAACTCAATATTGGGGAGCATGCCTCCCGTTGTAAAGAATTTGCTGATTATTAACATACTCATGTATGCCATAACAGCACTTACAGGAAACTGGATGTACGAGAACTTTGCACTGTTCTACTTCAAGTCTCCGTTTTTTAAGCCGTTCCAGCTTGTTACCCACATGTTCATGCATGGAGGGTTCACCCATATATTCTTTAACATGTACACTCTGTTCATATTTGGAGGTGTATTGGAGAGAGTATGGGGAAGCCAGAAATTCCTGTTCTACTATTTTGTAACAGGTATTGGAGCTGCGCTGCTTCATCTTGGTGTAATGTACCTTCAGCTTCAGGGATACCTTGCAGATGCACAGGCAGGTGATATTATGGCATCTGCAAATATAAGGGCATTACTTACAACTCCTACCGTAGGTGCATCAGGAGCAATATACGGCCTTCTGCTTGCATACGGAATGCTGTTCCCTAACAATGTAATGCAGCTGATATTCCCACCGGTCGCCCTTAAGGCCAAATGGTTTGTACTTATTTTTGGCGCATTGGAGCTATTATTGGGGTTGTCGGGAAGAGGAGGAGATGTAGCCCATTTTGCACACCTTGGAGGTATGATTTTTGGCTGGTTCCTTATAATATACTGGAAGAAAAACAACAGGATGTACTACTAAAGTCTGTAACTTCAGACTACTTTGCGGCAAAGTATGGCTAAAAGGAAAAACAGCAGCGGAAGAAAAAGATCTCCCCTTTTGTTTGGAATAACATTCAGGGCTATCCTTATTGTGGCTGCAGCTGCCATGTTCTTGTCATATGCCTCTGTTTATATAAATCCCGCCAAATTTGCCTTACCGTTATTTTTTGGACTATACTTCATCCCCATTTTGGCAATTAACCTGTTGCTTTTTATTCTGGCAGCCTTACGGCGCAGCGCCAGTGCATGGATTTCAGTTATAGCTCTGTTGCCGGCCTTGTTGTACTCAGAACTGTTTGTTAAGATAGGACATACAGAAGATGCTCATAAAGAAGGCATTGAACTAATAATTGAGTCATATAATGTAGGAATGTTCTCTTCATCTGAAGATGCACTTTCCAGAGAAAAATGCAGGAAAGAAATTGGAAAGCATATTGCAAAGGAGTCACCTCATATAATATGCATGCAGGAGTTCTTTGCAGAAAGCTATACTCAGGCAGATACTATTTTCAGCACTTATCCATACCGGCACTATCACCTTTTCAAGGTCCGCAACGGAAAACTGTTTGGGAATATTATCCTTAGCAAGTTCCCTATAGGGGAAAGGGGACGCATCAGTTTCAAAGGAAGTACCAACCTCTCCATTTTTGCAGATATAGAGCACTATGGACGCACATTGCGGGTATATAACAACCACCTTGAATCATATAATGTTTCATTCACGGCTCTTGCCCACAAATTTGCAGAGCTAATCAAAAACAATAGCGGCAATATTTCTACAGATCAGGAGAAAAATATGGCCTTCTCTGAGCTTGAAGCTGCCAGAGACGAGTTAACCAAAGATATTGTTGAGACCCACGAGAAAATGAAAGGAACATTCATCAAGCGTTCCCAGCAGGTTGAGAGGATTATTGACCACATAAATCAGACACCTCACCAGACAATTATATGTGGCGACTTCAATGACACCCCAATGTCATACACTTACCACACCCTTGCCAAACACCGCAAAGACACATTTGAGGAGGCCGGTACCGGCTTTGGAGCCACATTTGCCCCAGTTTGGCCTTTACTGCGCATAGACTACATTCTTGTTCCAGATGATTCACAGCCATTACACCATACTATACACAAATCCGGCCTTTCTGACCACTATCCCGTAACAGCACACATTATCATATAAGTAGAGGCTGTCGCTGACAGCCTCTACTTACAACTGGTGGAGGTATCACTACCCCCTGATAATTTCTATTTCGCTACTGAGTCCCACCTTTATGATTTGTGAAGCCGAGCGGGTAGATTTACCCTCAAATTTGGGAGAAACTATAAAATCCACAGCATCTTTTATCTCCTGTGGAATATCCTCAAATTTAACCGGCGCAGGAGTACCTGATATATTTGCGGAGGTAGATACCACCGCCTTGCGGAATTTATATATAAGCTGGTGGCAAAACTCATGGTCCGGAATTCTGATTCCTACAGTTCCGTCCTCTGCCACAACATTTTTTGCAAGGCCCATTGCTCCAGGATAGATGATTGTCATTGGCTTGTCATTTACCTCTACAAGCTGGATTGCAATCTCCGGAATCTCCTTCACATAGCGGCCTACCATATCAAGATCACATACTAGAGTTATGAGGCTTTTACTGTCAGAGCGCTGTTTTATCTTAAAGATTTTCTCCACTGCCTCGGGGTTGGTTGCGTCACATCCAAGTCCCCAGATGGTATCTGTAGGGTAAAGGATTACTCCACCCTCTTTAAGCACTTTTATTGCTGCGTCAATTTGCTCTTTCATATAATAATTCTTAATTGTTGCACATAAAATACACTCCTGCAACAACTGCAGTGGCAGCAGTTTCGGTACGCAGGCGGGAGTCTCCCAGAGTCAGCGGGTGAAATCCTGCTGCAATTGCGGCATCTACCTCGGCTGGAGAGAAATCTCCTTCCGGCCCAATGAGGATTGTTATGGTTGGGTTGTCGGGAAACTCAGCGAGGGCCTGTTTTACTGCCCATGCAAGGGTTACCTTTT
>JAZTYE010000005.1:0-9098 GCA_045636765.1 Candidatus Egerieisoma sp. | reverse complement strand
AGCAGAACCATAGTTTCAATTCTGGCAGTAATATCCAAAAATGCAGTTGGCTCGTCCAATATGATTATTGGACATTGCTGGGCCAGAACTTTAGCAATCATTACCTTTTGTCTTTCTCCATCAGAGAGTTCTGAGACATAATTTGAACTTTTGTGGGAAATGCCTGCTGCCATGAGTGATTCCTCTATAATTTTATGGTCCGACGGCTTGAGGTTTCCAAAGAACCCGGTATATGGGTGCCTTCCTAGTGATACAAGGTCATATACGGTTATTCCCCCTGCATTTGTTCTCTCTGTAAGTACTACTCCTACCTCTCTTGCAAATTCATTTTGAGAATATTTCTCCAGGGGTTTTCCACGCAACAGCACATTCCCGTCCAATGGGGGCTGGAATCCGCATAATGTACGTATAAGGGTAGACTTTCCTGCACCATTAAGGCCAAGAAGGCATGTCACTTCTCCGCAATGAAGTGTAAAGTTGACATTGCGCTGGACAATTTTCTTTCCCTTATTGTCGCTGTAACCTATTGTAAGGGCCTGAGCCTGTATTGCTGTCTCTTTTGGATGTATCATTATGCTAGTTAAAATACTGCAGGTTCTTTTTGTTCAATATTACATATATTATTATAGGGGCGCCTATCATTGGTGTAACGGCATTGAGCGGTAACAGCGAGTTGCTGGCAGGTACTACTGTAAGCATATTGCACAGCATTGCAATACATGAACCGCTCAGGATTGTTACCGGAACCAGATGTTTGTGGTTTGAGGTTCCAAGCAGTATTCTTGCTACATGAGGAACGGCAAGCCCTATAAATGAGACAGGGCCACAGAATGCTGTAATGGCGGCTGTAAGGATTCCTGTGCATAGGAGAATGGAAATTCTTGCACTCTTTATCTTTATACCAAGATTTGCAGCATACATCTCTCCAAGCAGAAGTGCATTAAGCGGCTTGATAAGTAATAGGGAATAAAGAAGTCCTGCAATTGTAAACAATGCAAAATATGGGAGTTTTTCCCTTGATACTCCTGTAAAGTCTCCCATTCCCCACATTACAAACTGGTGTACTTTATCTGCTGCTGCGTGGTAATTAAGGATTGAGATTGCAGAAGATGCAAGATATCCTATCATTATTCCAATGATAAGGAGCATGACATTGCTCTTGACTTTCCTTGAAAAGTATATTATGAGTGCAAGTACGGCAAGAGAGCCTGCAAGGGCTGCCAGAATCATTGTAAGGTAGGCACCTGCTTTCATGCCTCCAAGTATGCCACCTGTATACAGCATTACCACCGCAACGCCAAGATTTGCCCCGTCACTTATACCTAATATTGAAGGGCCGGCCAGGGGGTTTCTGAAAAGGGTCTGCAACAATAGTCCACTTATTGCAAGTCCGGCTCCTGCCAAAAGGGCTGTTATAGTTTGGGGAAGTCGGGTATTCAATACAATCATTTCCCAAGATGACTTGCTGCTTTCATTGCCAATGAGAATGGATACCACCTCATTCAATGGAATCTTTACTGAACCGTAAACAAGATTTCCTATTAAAAGAAATATGAATGCAGCAATGAGAATATAGTATGCCCGTGTATATTTTTTCATAAGGCAAAGATAGCAAATATCTCCCTTATAACCCTCTGCTTGCTATAATATTATTGATGATGGAGCCTTCAAAATCATGTAGCTCATTCTTATATTCAAGTATGTTTTTCCACTCTTTTGGGCCACCCATAAATGTATTGTTGTTGCTGTCTGTGCCGTATATGATTTTGTTGTTCCCTTTTTTGTCTATCCTGCTTATTATGCATACCGTCTTACTGCTGCAGTGCAGAGCAATGTTCCCTATATCTATACCTTTCATAATATAAAGTTAAAGCATTACCTTTTAACAAAGGTAGAGCGTGGAACAGGCATAAGATAACAACCAAAAGGTGTAGCCTTTAATTTTTTTTGTTTTGGGTTAAGATTACCAGGTAAACAGCAATGAACACCAGAACCATTCCTATGCCCTGATTGATATTGAGCCGCTCACCAAATACGGCTATTCCTACAAGCACTGCTGTAAGTGGTTCCATACATCCTAAAATTGCGGTGGTTGTGGAACCTATAATCTGGATTGCATACACAAGAGTAAGATCCGATATGAGGGTTGGTATGATAGCCAGTGCAAGAACATTCCACCACTGGTGGAATGTTGTAAGGGGCATGAATGTTCCCCCTTTTACAATAATGTTGCCCATAAACAGCATACATGAGAATGCCAGGACATAGAATGTAAGTTTCATTCCGTTCATGCCGGCTATGGCTTTCAGATTGTTTACACCTATTATATACGAACCGTATGTGAAAATTGTTACAAGCACACAAAACAGCCCTATGGGGTTAAGGGTAAATTCATTGCTTAATGAGGCTCCGCTGAGAAAATATACTCCACCAAAAGCTAAAGCTACAGCAACACCCTTAAGAAAAGTGAACTTCTCTCCAAAAAACATTATCATGGCAGCCATTACAAATACAGGGTAGAGGAAGTGCATTGTTGTTGCAATGCCACTTGGAATTTCACCCAGAGTGTACGATGCTGTAAGGAATATGCTTGTAGATGCATAAAATATGGATATGAGCATAATTAGCCAAAACTGTTTTGGAGTAACGGCAAATGCTTCTGAAAAAGTTGCAGCAAGATTCTTTTTACCTCTATTTTTAATTGCAAAGTTTACAAATACCGTAGCGCCCATAAACAATGCGGAGAAAAGAAACCTGTAAAAACAGACATTATCAAGATCTATCTCAAGGCTCTTGTTCTCATTTTCCATAAGTGGAATTGAGAAAAGAGGAATGAGGCCAAATGTCGCAGATGACAAAATGGCCATTATTAGGCCCTTTAAATTTCTCATATCGGTAATATTATATGCAAATATAGTGAAAACCGAGTGTAGAACAACAAGTACTTGATTGTTCTGCTAAAGTGCATCCTATATTGGAGTTTTACCTCAAATGTAAGAAAAACTGTGGCCCAACGTTCCTAAAATAAAAAAAAAGGGAGTGGCCTGCAGACCACTCCCCTTAAATTAATGGGTAAATACTTTACCTTTTTGTGCTTCCTGTTTTTCATAAGCAATGCGGGAAGGTGTAGGGAACTGCAATTTATCCAGTTCTTCCACCGCATTTCTCATATCATTGAGCATCATATCAGCCATGTCTCTGGTAAATCCCTGTTTAATAACCACTCTCATAACAACAATGTCCTCCAGATTTGCAGGTAATGTATAGGCAGGAACCATCCATCCAGATTGTTTAAGCTTGTCCTGCAGGTCATATAATGTCCATTTGGCAGATTTATCATAAGTTTCGTCCAGATGCCAGATAAATAGCGGATTCACAACTTCCTGAGCATAATTGTGGAATTGTGGAAATTTTGCAATCTCGCACCAGATGTATTTTGCAATCTCCATACAGTTCTGCTGAATTGCCTTGTACCCTTCAAATCCCAATCTTATGTAGTTGTAGTATTGTCCAAGGATTTGTGCTCCAGGACGGGAAAAATTAAGTCCTACTTGAGAAATCTCTGCACCAAGATAATTTACAGAGAAGTTCATCTCAGAAGGGAGATATTCCTTATCCTTCCATATAACCCAGCCAAGACCAGGATATACCAGACCATATTTGTGTCCCGACGTACTTATGGAAAGTACCCATTTAAGTCTGAAATCCCACTTCTTGTGAGGAGAAAGGAATGGCAATATGAAGCCTCCCGATGCTGCATCTACATGTATTGGAATATTGTGCCCTGTACGGGTATTATACTCATCCAATGCTGCATCCAAGGCCTCAACATCATCATTCAGGCCTGTCCAGGTAACTCCCTGGATTGGAACAATGCAGATAGTATTCTCATCGCAATATTGCAAAGCAAGATTAGGATCCAGAGTAATATGCTCTTTTGAGATAGGGACCTGCCTCATCTCCACCTGCCATAACTGTGAGAATTTCTCCCATACAACTTGCATTCCTGTGCTTATTACAAAATTTGGCTTGTCATACGGTTTGCCTTGTGCAATTCTTCTTTTTTTCCACCTGAGCCAAGCTGCAATACCACCAAGCATACAAGCCTCGCTGGAACCAATACCTACGGCTCCCGTTTTCCATTTGCGTTTTTCTGGAGTGTTCCACAAATTTGCTAGGATATTTATGCATTTTCCGTTAATAACGGCAACTCTTGGATATTCTGTCTCATCTATATAGTTGATGTTGATTGCCTCATTCATTAGTTTGGTGGCATAATCATCCATATATGTAGTAACAAAAGTTGCAAGATTCAGCATAGGGTTTGTTTGTGGATATGTCTCCTCTTTAACTAGCTGATAAGCAACCTCCGGATCTGTGGAGTGCTGTGGAATTACATCTTGAGGGGTTTGCTCCAAAACTCTCTCTTGTGCAAAAATTGGGGCACCGGATTTGTTTTTTTCTTTCATAAAATACTGTATTTTAATTTGTTTATAAAATAATCAGTACTTTAAACAATATTTTGGCTTTTTAGTTTGATGGTTTTATCGGGAAGAGAATTATATTTTTTTTAATTTTTTATAAGAATTATTTGCAAATTAAAATAATTTTAATTTACTTTGTATCCAGAAATCAAAACAAAAGAATTTATGTTGTTGTTGAAAGAGAAAATAAAAGCCGCTGGATTAAAGGCCACACCTCAAAGGATAGCCATTTTTGAGTCTATGAGAAAACTGGGACATGCCAGTGCAGATATGGTAGTTGAGGATTTGAAGGAGAATTATCCTACACTTACTGTTGCAACAATTTATAATGTCCTTGAGTCTTTTGTCAATACAGGACTGTTGGTAAGGAGGTTCAGTTCAAACAACAAAATGTACTTTGATGTAAATGTATATGAGCACGCTCATTTTTATGAGATAGATGATAATGCTTATGAAGATTATGATGATCCGGAGCTTGTTAAGATTGTAATGGATTATCTGTCAACAAAAAAAATTGAGCATTTTGATGTAAAGAGTGTTGATATACAACTTGTAGGAAGAAAACTGTAATTAAAAACAAACAATAAACATTTAAATATAGGAGATAATATTATGGCAACTATTAAAGGAACACAGACTGAGAAAAATCTATTGACAGCTTTTGCTGGTGAGTCACAGGCTAGAACAAGATATACATTTTTTGCAAGTGTAGCTAAGAAAGAGGGATTTGAGCAGATCAGCGCTATTTTTATGGAGACTGCAGAGCAGGAGAAAGAGCACGCAAAAAGATTCTTTAAATTCTTGGAGGGTGGTGATTTGGAGATTACAGCCACTTATCCTGCAGGTAAAATTGGAACAACTGCAGAGAATCTTTTGGCTGCAGCTATGGGTGAGAATGAGGAGTGGTCAGAGGCTTATCCTCATATGGCAGAGGTTGCATTGGCAGAGGGTTTCCCTCAGGTTGCTGTTGCTTTCAAGGAGATTGCTAAAGTTGAGGCTATGCATGAGCAAAGATATCGTACCCTTCTTGCAAGAGTTGAGGCTGGTAAAGTTTTTGAGAGAGAAGAGGCTATTGAGTGGCAGTGCAGAAACTGCGGTTATGTTTACACTGGAGTAAAAGCTCCTGGTACATGTCCTGCATGTTTGCATCCACAGGCATACTTTGAGCCAAAAAAATGGAACTTCTAGAATAAATTTCAGGTTATAAAGCGTGTGTTACCCGCCAGGTTTTGCAAAATCTGGCGGGTTTTTTCTTTTAGAGTCCCTATTATTGAACCTCAGGCAAGTGAATGTTGTTATTAGCTGAAATTTTAAAACATTTATATATGGCTAGTAATGTAAAGCAGGTTGCCAAATTGGGCGTATTTACTTTGGCAATCATGAATATCACTGCGGTGGTTAGTCTGAGAGGATTGCCGGCAGAGGCAGTTTATGGGGTCAGTTCAGCATTTTATTATCTTTTTGCAGCGTTGGTATTTCTTATCCCTACCTCTTTGGTGGCGGCAGAACTGGCTGCCATGTTTAAGGATAAGCAGGGAGGTGTGTTCAGGTGGGTAGGTGAAGCGTTCGGGAAGAAATGGGGATTTCTTGCAATTTGGTTGCAGTGGATACAAACTACCATCTGGTTCCCGACAGTACTTACTTTTGGAGCAGTTTCTATAGCATTTATTGGTATGGGACAGGCGCATGATATGGCCCTCGCTTCAAATAAGGTGTATTCTCTTGTGGTAGTGCTGGCAATTTACTGGATTGCTACATTTATCTCCCTAAAAGGTATGGGTTGGGTTAGCAAGGTGGCAAAAATTGGAGGTATTGTAGGTACCATTATTCCAGCTGCCCTGCTTGTTCTCCTTGGTATTGTTTATCTGGCTACAGGGGGTACTTCCCAGATGGATTTTGGAGGTAGTTTTTTCCCTGATTTGAGCAATTTTAACAATCTGGTACTTGCATCGGGAATATTTTTGTTTTATGCAGGTATGGAGATGAGTGGTATTCATGTTACTGATATGGATAATCCTGGTAAAAATTACCCTAAAGCAATTTTCATTGGAGCGTTCATTACTGTTGTAATATTTGTATTGGGAACTTTTGCTTTGGGAATCATTATTCCGGAGAAGGATATCAACCTTACCCAGAGCCTTCTTATTGGTTTTGACAAATACTTTGCATATCTGAATGCAAGCTGGTTGTCTCCTGTAATTGCAATTGCTTTGGCGTTTGGTGTACTTGCCAGTGTGCTTGTTTGGGTTTCGGGACCTTCTAAAGGTATTTTTGCTGTTGGTAGAGCAGGTTATTTGCCTCCTTTCTTCCAGAAGACCAATGAGAATGGTGTACAGAAGAATATTCTTGTTGTACAAGGTATTACAGTTACCATCCTTAGCCTTTTGTTTGTAGTTATGCCTTCTGTACAGAGCTTTTACCAAATATTGAGCCAGCTTACAGTGGTGCTTTATCTTATAATGTATCTGTTGATGTTTGCAGCAGCAATAAAGTTGAGATACAATATGAAGGATGCCCCAAGACCTTACAGGATTGGCAAGAAGGGTGATGCATTGATATGGATTATTAGCGGTGTGGGATTTTTGGGTTCTTTACTGGCATTTGTGCTTAGCTTTATACCTCCAGACCAGATTGCAACCGGCAGCAATACAGTATGGTACTCTGTCCTTGTTATAGGATGTATAGTCATGGTGGTGATTCCGTTTGTAATTTATGCAAAAAGAAAAAGCAGTTGGGTTTCAAAAGATATGGAATTTGAACCTTTCCATTGGGAGATGGACAAACAAAAAGGTGGCAATCAATGATTGCCACCCTTTTTGTTATTATAAGGATTATTGCTTATTTGCTTCCGGTTTTACCAATACGCTCTGGAGATTTTCTGTCTCATTATCAATAAGGCCTCTGTACTTAAGTTCATAGCCTGTGTATCCTATATTTTCAAGCATATGCTCATCCCCTATACGGAAGCATGCAACGCTTGAAACAAGATAACCTGTACCTGACTCCAGTTTAGGATAACACTTGAAGCCCAACGTAAGAGGGTAGTATGCGCCGCTCTCAGGTGTGTTGCCCATCTGGAAATCCTGCAGGTCAATTGTTATATGCTGGTTGGGATTGTATGCATCAATATATGCATTGAACTCAATATTGATATAGCCTCCGCCAATATAAGCATTTACAATCTCAATGCCGTCTTTAAGTGTATCTGCTTCTGCAGATTTTACTGTAAGGATGTTTTTTGTGGTAAGTTCAGTTATACCAAAGATATCTGCATTGTATTCAAATCCAGAAACAGGCTCATCCAGTTCCTTAAAGTAAATGATGGCGCGTATTGGCTCAAGTCTTGGCTCATACTTCACTCGCATAGCACCAGGATAAATTTTATCTCCATTGTCAAGTTCTCCGTAGAATCCTGCAGCAGTAAGGGCTGCCGGATGTATTGTTGCAAGTGCCACTTGCTCTGCTTTCTCAACCGTAGTATTGCATGACTGCATGAATGGCACACTCATAATTGCCAACAAAAGGAATAATGTAAATCTCTTCATTCTTTATTGAAATATTGTTAATATTGATTGTGTTTACTGCATAAAACGTGCAAATTTATAAATTACTGCCCAATTTATTGTAAATTTGCCCCAAAATTCTCTTAAAGGATAGAAATGGGTAACATAAACGGTTGCAATTCTTGTAAAGAAAGTCATAAGGATAGAATAACAAGATGTATAAAAAGTGTCCTTCCGGGCACAACAAAAACATGTATATGGTTGCTTAAGATTACAACAGGTGTCTCTTTTGCAATATTGTTTCTGAAGTATTTCAATATCCTGCCGTGGATATCCGGCTTGTTGAGTCCAATATTTAACAATATAGGTCTTCCAGGAGAAGCGGCTCTGGCTTTTGTTACAGGATATTTTGTAAATGTGTATGCTGCAATTTCTGTGGCTGTCACCTTTGATTTTGATATAAGGGCCCTTACAATATTGAGTACAATGGTTTTGTGTGCCCACAATATGATAACCGAGACAGCGGTCCAGAAAAAGACAGGAACATCGCCCGTTAGAATTATTATTATAAGGACTGTTTCTGCGTTTACTTTGGCATTTTTATTGAATAGAATTTTACCGGGGGAGGTAAATAAGGTACTTGCAGGAGCTCAAGTGCAGAATGTGGAGTTTATGGTGCTATTCAAGGATTGGCTGCGCTCAACCTTTGAGGTTATATTAAAAATGACAACCCTTATCTATACCCTTGCCATAGCACAGAAACTTATGGCGGAATATGGTGTTATCAGATGGATTTCAAAATTTTTGAGGTATCCGCTTGCATTTTTTGGATTGCCTGCAAGAACCTCATTCCTATGGATAGTTGCAAACACCCTTGGGCTGGCTTATGGAGCTGCGGTAATGATGGAAGAGGTTGGCAGCGGAAAACTTACAAAAAGGGATGTAGACCTGCTTAATACACATATTTCAATTTCCCACAGTAATTTTGAGGACCTTTTCCTGCTCTCTGCAATGGGAGCTGTGTGGTATGTTCTACTCCTTTCCCGATGGTTGGGGTCATTTGTCCTTGTATGGGAGTTGAGGGCTGAATATTATATAAAAGATAAGCTAT
>JAZTYE010000004.1:0-50347 GCA_045636765.1 Candidatus Egerieisoma sp. | reverse complement strand
TTCTCCATCCCGGCCTCCTTTACCAGGTGTTTCATTACATATTCAGCCATAGGGCTGCGGCAAATGTTGCCGTGGCATACAAAACTTATCTTCATATTTGTCTTGATTTTTACAACCAAACAAATTTAGTCATTATTCCCCCAACAATATTATATTTGTGTCATTAACACTAACTATTATGACTAGACAGATATTGAGAAGGGTTGCTGCGGCAATGTTGCTGATTTGTGCATTTGCACAACTTAATGCGCAGGTTCCCAAGAAGATGGTAGAGTTCCTCACATATTGCGAGAAATTCAATTATGAGCTTACCCCAAAATTTGAGCAGACAATGGCTTATTTCCAGAAGTTGGAGAAGGCTTCAAAGATGGTCCACAATACCTCATTTGGCACAAGTCCAATGGGTAGGGAACTCTCTTTGGTAATTGTAGATAAGGATGGACTCACTACCCCAGAGGCCATAAGGGCAAAGGGAAGGGTAATTATCCTGGTGGAGAGCTGTATCCATGCCGGTGAACCGGATGGTAAGGATGCCTCAATGATATTTATAAGGGATATGGTTATCGGGAAGAAGAACATAAAGCTGCTTGATGATGTGAGCTTTATTTTTGTTCCTGTGTTCAATGTTGACGGGCATGAGAATTTTACCGCCCTCAACAGGATAAACCAGAACGGTCCGCGGGAGCTGGGTACCAGAAACACCTCACAGCAGCTTAACCTCAACAGGGATTTTCTTAAGGCAGATGCTCCGGAGATGAGAGCTTGGCTAAAGATGTACAACTACTGGCTGCCTGAGCTGTTCATTGATGTGCATGTTACAAATGGCGCTGATTTCCAGTATGTAATGACCTACGCCATTGATAATATGACCGGCAATATGGAGCCTGGAATTACAAAATGGAGCCAGGAGGTTTATGAGGCGCAGCTTTGCCAACAGATGGAGAAGGCAGGTTTTCCAATCTTCCTGTACGGCAGCTTCAAGAAATACAATGCTCCCGAGAGCGGTTTTGTTCCTGACACCTTTGATCCACGCTACTCCCAGGGGTATGCAGCTGCGCACAACAGGCTTGGACTGCTTATAGAGAATCATATATACAAGCCTTACAAACAAAGGGTTATTGCCACAGTTGAGGCCTTGGAGGCTTCTGCAAAGATTTTGGCAGACAACAAAACTTCCTTGCAGAAAGCAATTGCACAGGCAGATGCATATACCTCTTCTGCAGCATCACGCGTAGAACCGTTCGGGTTCAACTACAGGGCCACAGATGAGCCTTCGTACATGGCAAATTATCTGAGCTGGGGCCGCGATACTGTAATCAGCGACCTCAGCGGCGCGGAGTGGGTTACCCATGACTACAATGATCCCATAACCCTGAATATTCCGGTTTATACCCAATACAGACCTTCCGCTGCAATTAAAATACCTGATGCATATATCCTTATGCCGCAATACAGCAATGTGGCAGAACTTTTGGACCTGCATGGAGTAAAATACACTGTACTTGAGGAGCCAGGCAAGATTGAAGTGGAGACCTACCGATACACAGGGGGAAAATTCTCTTCCCGACAAAGTGAGGGACGCATACCGGTGCAACCGGAATTCACCACCCAAACCGAGACATTGGAGTACCCTGCAGGAAGCATCTACATTGATATGGACCAGCCTGCATCGAGAGTTGCAATGTGGCTGCTGGAGCCCGCAGCACCAGGTTCACTTACCTACTGGGGCTTCTTTAATGTGTGTGTACAGGCTGGTAACGAGTTTTGGATAAGACCACAATATATGGAGGTGAAAGGGCGAGAGATGCTTGAGAAGGACCCTCAGCTCAAAGCAGCATTTGAAAAGAAATTGAAGGAGGATGCAGAGTTTGCCGGCAATCCGCAGGCAATCCTTATGTACTTCTATGATATAGTGCGCAAAAGGGCGCATCAGAACAACGAGCTTCACCCTGCGTGGAGAGTTTTTGATGCGCAGTAAAACGCCACAAACAGTACTGCTGTTAGAGGTTTGGTGCCAAAAAGTGGCATTTCCCGCACCAAAGTGGTAACGAATAAATGAAAAAGCCTTCCGGAAAATTCCTGGAAGGCTTTTTTGTGCCCAGAACAAGACTCGAACTTGCACACCGTAACCGGCACCACCCCCTCAAAGTGGCGTGTCTACCAATTTCACCATCTGGGCCTTTGAGTGGTGCAAATATAGAAACAATTTTGACCCACGCAAAACCATTTGTCAAAAAAATGGTTATATTTACAGACTATAATATTAATTTAATTACATCTATTCATGGTAGAGTTATACGAGAGCCGCATTGCTCAGACAGATGATCTTGTAGAGATTGCTGATTTCCTTACAGAAGATTCACAGTATAAGAAGAATATTCTTGAATATATAAACAACCCTTATGATGCCTCTATTGAGAGGATTGGAAAAGGTGTTTTTACCCTTGGTATTTCCAAGGCAAACTCCCCTTCATTGGATAAGTTTGATCCTGCAACTGCAATTGCAAAGGCCACTACTGAGGCTCTTGCCAGATTGGCGTGTACAGGTGCAAGATTCCTTACAACCAAAAATGTTGATGACAGAAGAATAAATGCATTGGGACTTGTAAAGGACAAGAAAAAAATTACCTCCATGGCGTTTGATTCCAAAGGTGATACAATATATCTTGTAGGCAATATTGAGGATGAGAGCGATTTCCAGCTTAATGACAAGACCCTGAATATAATTCTTAAAGCCATTGAACATGATCTTATAACAAGTGCCCACCACATCTCTTCAAACGGACTTTTCATCTCTTTGCTTGAGTGCTGTGCCCCTAACGAGTTGGGTTTTGATATTACAGGTGATGCAGAGTATGAAGATAAGGAGTTCCTTTTTGGCAAGAGCAAATATATGGCAGTAATTACTGTAAATGATGCTCAGGAGAATGATCTGGTAGATTTCCTTTTCAATGAGGAAATTCCAATTACACTTCTTGGCCATGTTACAAAAGGTGAGCTTAGAATGGATGACCTCTCATTTGGTTATATAAACGATTATATCCACGAGTAGAGAGGGCTGATGGAATCGGGCGGCTGGCAAATATTATCTGCGGTTCTGTATGTAATGAACCTTTTTCTGGCAGTTTATGCAGCCACTGCATTGATTATGCGCCGTCAGGACCCTATAAGAACGCTCTCATGGGTAATAGTTCTGGTTTTGCTTCCATATATTGGTCTGGTGCTATATTTCTTTTTTGGTATGCATTACCGGAAAAAGAGACTCTATTCATTTAAGGGTGATGCAGATTACCGTCTCAGGAGGGATATATCTGCGCAGCAGGCAAACTACATAAAGGAAAATCCCCATATTCTGGGTGATCTTGCCCCATACAGCAGAATCATTTTCCAGAATTTGCGCAATAGCTATACTCTAATAGAGAACAACAGCTCAATAGATTTCTACTATACAGGAAAGGAGTCGCTTGACGCAATGTATGCAGCAATATCAGCTGCAAAGAACCATATACATTTACAGTCTTACATATTTGAGAATGACAAGACTGGAAACCGTTTTGCAGAGCTCCTTATGCGCAAGGCTAAGGAAGGAGTAGAAGTAAGGGTAATGTATGATGGAGTTGGCAGTATGCACTTGAAAAAGGATTTTGTGGAAAAGATGGAGGCTGCCGGAGTGGAAATGCTTTGTTTTGCCAAAGTGAGATTCTTGTTGCCTACATTCAGATTAAATTACCGCAATCACCGCAAGATACTTGTGATTGACGGTAAAACAGGATTCTTGGGAGGTGTAAATATAGCTGACCGCTACTACTACGGCAATTCATTGGGTCCTTGGCATGATACTCACATGAAAATAGCAGGAGAAGCTGTCTTCTCATTGCAGACCAGCTTTCTTTTGGACAGGTATTTTATCCTTAACCGTAAAATACGCAAGAAAAGAAAATATTACCCTGAGCTGGAAAAACAGATGCAGCAGGGAGATACCACAGAAAAAAATATTGCAACACAGACACTTGTTTGTGGTCCCGACAGTAACTGGGCAAGTATAATGCAATGTTTTTTCAGTGCTATTACGGCAGCCCGCAAGCACATATACATTGTATCTCCATACTTTACCCCAAATGAAACAATCCTCAATGCCATAAAAATTGCAGCGTTGGGGAACATTGATGTGAGGATAATGCTTCCCGAACGTTCCGACACACTTATTACCCACTATGGAACAATGTCCTATATAAGCGAACTTCTTGAGGCTGGTGTAAAGGTATATCTGTTCAAGAAAGGATTCAACCACTCCAAAGTGGTATGTATAGATGGAGAGGTAGCAATTGTGGGCTCTGCAAATATGGATATGAGAAGTTTTGAACATAACTTTGAGATACTTTCTGTTATTTATGATAAAGAGTGTACATTTGCAGTAGAGCAGCAGATTATATCTGATATGGATGCATGCAGGCAGGTTATGCCAAACAAATGGAGCAAGAGGGGAAGGAAACAGAAAATTGCTGAGAGTGTTGCACGCTTGTGCAGTCCTCTTTTGTAAACAGGATTCATTAACTTAAAAAATTTATAAAAATGGAAACAACAAAGAAAAATTATGCATTGCCAATAGCAATCATGTTTGCGTTGTTCTTTATGATTGCATTTGTAACAGGATTGCAGAATCCGTTTGGAGTAATTGTAAAGAACCAGTTTGGTGCAAGTGACTTCCTTTCACAGCTTGGTAACTTGGCTAACTTTATTGCCTACGCTTGTATGGGTATCCCTGCAGGTTATATGCTTAGCAAAATAGGTTACAAAAAGACTGCACTTCTTGCAGTAGTAATTGGTTTTGCCGGTGTTGCCATTACTTTCATTTCAGGTAAAGCAGAGAGCTTTGGCATTTACTTGTGCGGTGCTTTTGTATCAGGTTTCTCAATGTGTATGCTCAATACAGTTGTAAACCCTATGCTTAACACCCTTGGCGGTGGTGGAAATAAAGGTAACCAGCTTATTCAGTTGGGTGGAGTATGCAACTCTTCAGCAGCTACTATAGTTCCTGTACTTGTTGGTTATCTTATGGGTACCAACGAGGCTGCAAGAACAATTGCAAAAGCTAACCCTGGAGTTTTTATAGCTATGGGTATTTTTGCATTGGCATTTGTAGTATTGGCTGTTTCAAATATTCCTGAGCCTGCTTATGAGTCGGCAAAATCTGAAAGCAAACCTGCTGACGGCAAGAAATACAGCGCAATGAGCTTCCGTCACTTTGTGCTTGGTATAGTTGCAATCTTCATTTATGTAGGTGTTGAGGTTGGTATTCCAAATATCAGCAACCTTTATATGACCCAGGAGTTGGGTATAGATCCTGCTATGGCAGGCAGTCTTGTTGGAACATATTGGTTCCTTATGTTGGTTGGACGTCTTGTAGGTGGTTCAATTGCAGCAAAAGTGTCAAGCAAAGCAATGCTTACTGCTGTAAGTGCAATTGGACTTTGCCTTGTATTGGGAGCAATCTTTACCTCACCGGAGTCTAAAGTTATGATGCCTGTATTCCAGAGCGACATCTCATTTGGTATGGTAAGTGTTCCTGCAAACATAATGTTCCTTGTCCTTTGCGGATTGTGTACTTCAGTTATGTGGGGTGGAATCTTTAACCTTGCAGTTGAGGGGCTTGGCAAATATACAGCAGCAGCATCAGGAATCTTTATGGTAATGGTTTGCGGTGGTGGTATACTTCCTGCTATCCAGGGATTTGTGGCAGACGCAACAACTTATATGGCAAGCTACTGGGTAATAGTTGCCGGTTTGGCTTACTTGTTGTTCTATGCGTTGGTAGGTTCTAAGAACGTTAATAAAAATATTCCGGTAGAGTAATTATGGAAAAAGCATATGTTGTTGGTGTGGATATTGGCGGCCAGACCACTAAAATAGGAATTGTAGACAGAAGGGGTAATATTGTTACCCAGACTGTAATTGGATCAAAATATAAAGCTGGGGAGGCTGGCTTGTTCATACAGAATGTGTGTGATACTATTAAGGAACTGGCAGAGGAGGTTGGTTTTGAGCAGATACAGGGTGTTGGAATAGGAGCTCCTAACGGAAACTACTATAAAGGTACCATTGAGGATGCTGCAAACCTTGAGTGGGCTAAAGGTATTGTTGTAGAGTTGGCAAAAGAAGTTTCCCAAAGACTGGAGAATCTTCCTGTTACCGTTACAAATGATGCAAATGCAGCAGCTGTAGGTGAGATGACTTACGGTGCTGCAAGAGGTATGAAGAACTTTATAATGATTACCCTTGGTACAGGCGTGGGTAGTGGTATTATCATTAACGGTGAGCTTGTTTATGGCCATGACGGTTTTGCCGGAGAGCTTGGTCATGTTACTGCAGTGAGACATAACGGACGTCCTTGCGGATGTGGCAAAAAAGGTTGCCTTGAGACATATTGCTCGGCAATAGGTGTTGCACGTACTGCGGGTGAGTGGCTTGAGCTCACTGATGAGCCGTCGCTTTTGAGGGAGGTTGAGAACATTACATCAAAGGATGTTTTTGAAGCAGCCCAGAAAGGTGATGCACTTGCGTTGAAAATATTTGAGTTTACAGGCAAGAAACTTGGTGAGTCATTTGCAGATTTTGTAGCGTTCAGTGCTCCTGAGGCAATTGTTGTGTTTGGTGGTCTTGCCCGTGCAGGTGAGTTCATATTCAAACCAATCAGAGAGGCTATGGAGGCAAATATGGTTTCTATCTGGAAAGGTAAAGTGAAACTGTTGCCAAGTGCTCTGAAAGAGTCTGATGCTGCTATACTTGGAGCATCAGCCCTTGCATGGTAGTCTTGAGGGATTATGTATAATTGAAAAGCTGTCGGTTGCCCCGGCAGCTTTTTTTTATATCCAGGTTGTGATTTTTTATTATAGAGGTGTATGGTGAATAAAAAAAAATGGTAAATTTGTTCAAATTTACCCAAACTAAAATGCATAAGTTTGATTACATAGTTGTTGGTAGCGGACTTGCAGGTTTGTATGCAGCTTATAAGGCTTCTTTTAAAGGTAGCGTGGCTGTAATTACAAAGTCGTTTGTAAGAGAGAGCAATTCATTTAATGCACAAGGAGGAATTGCTGCCGTTACATCTGTTGAGGATGATCCTCAAATTCATAAATCTGATACTTTGATAGCCGGAAGAGGATTGTGTGAAGATTCTGTTGTGGATGTGCTTGTAAATGAAGGCCCACGCAGAATTGATGAAATCATTGCTGATGGAATGAAGTTTGACACTGTAAACGGTGCCCTGGCACTTGGCCTGGAGGGTGGACATCACAAAAGGAGGATACTGCATGCTGGAGGAGATTCTACCGGACGCTGGATTACTGAGTTTGTAATTTCCAAAGTTGAGGAAAAAGAAAACATCAAAGTGTTTGAGAACACCTCTTTGCTTGATCTTCTTGTAGCGGATGGAGTATGTTACGGTGTCCGCTGCTGGACTGAAGACCCTGCCTTAGGTGAGAGCAAACATGAGAAGGAGAAAGGTTGTGAGGTTCTGCTTTATGCAAACAATGTATTCCTTACATCCGGCGGAGCATCTGCAATTTATGCCCGTACTACCAATCCTCAGACCACTATTGGAGACGGACTGGCAGTAGCATTCAAAAATGGTTGCAGGGTTATGGATATGGAGTTTATACAGTTCCATCCGTCGGGATTATATATAAAGGATTCTTCCAAGGCATTTCTTATAAGTGAGGCTGTAAGGGGAGAGGGTGCCCATTTGATGGGTAAGGATGGCAGAAGGTTTATGGTGCCTATCCATGAGCTTGCTGAGCTTGCTCCAAGGGATATTGTTGCCCGTTCCATTTATAAGCAGATGTATAAGGATAATATGCCTTATGTGGTTCTTTCCCTCAAACATCTTAACAGTGATGAGATATTGAAGCGCTTCCCGTCAATTGCTGCAAAATGTCAGGAATTCGGTTATGATCTTACCCAGGAGATTCCCGTTGCTCCGGCAGCCCACTATACAGTTGGAGGTGTGGTTTCAAATTTGAATGGAGGTACAGATATACAGAGACTTTATGTTTGTGGTGAGATAGCGGCTACAGGCATTATGGGTGCAAACAGACTTGCTTCAAACTCTTTGTTGGAGTGTCTTGTATTTGCAAACAGAGCTGTTGAAGATTCAGTAAAGAACGGTGCCCCAGAGAAAACTCCTGCATTTAAGGAAGAGTATTATAGGGATGAGACAAATGCAGAGTTCTACCATAGCATCAAGTTGAGAGTTTCTGAGATTATGAATGCTCATGCTGGTATTGTAAGGAGCGAGGAAGGACTTAAGGAGGGATTGAAGAAGATAGAGGAGCTTGCAACAGAGCTTATGATGAACCGCAAAGTTGTAAGTACCGTTCCGGTTAAAGAGTATTATGAGGATGCGGCATGGAGACTGCTTATTGTAGCTTCACTTATCATAAATCCGGCATTGCTCAGAAAAGAGAGCCGTGGTGGACATTATAGGGAGGATTTCCCTTGTACTGATGAGTACTTCCAGGTACACTCAGTGCAGCAGATGGGTAAAGAGATAACTACAGCCCCAGTTAATGATGATTATTTAAGATTTTAATATGAAACAGTACGAGAATTTAATAGACAAACTGATAGATCTTGGCTTGGAAGAGGATATCAACACAGGTGATGTGACAACTGATTCAATTATTCCGGAGTCTATGAATGCGGTTGCTACAATGACTGCAAAACAGGATGGTGTAATCTCAGGAATAGAGGTCATTAAAAAGGTTTATGAAAGATTCCAGAAAGATATAGTCTATACACCTTATTTCAAAAATGGAGATTCTGTAAAGAAAGGTGACGTACTATTGCGTATTGAGGCTTCATATCCTACACTCCTTAAGGGAGAGAGACTTTCTTTGAACATTTTCCAGAGGATGTGCGGTATTGGAACAGAGACAGCAAAATATGTAAAGGAGCTTAAAGGTAGCACAACAGAGCTTTTGGATACCCGCAAGACCGCTCCGGGTTTGCGTGTGTTGGACAAGATGGCAGTTAAAGACGGTGGTGGTACAAACCACAGAATGGGCCTTTATGACATGGCTATGATTAAAGACAATCATATTAAAATGGCTGGCGGCATTGCAAAGGCTGTTGAGCAGGTAAGGGGCAATATCTCTCCTGATATTAAGATTGAGGTTGAGACAACAAACCTTTCTGAGGTTGACCAGGCAATTGCAGCAGGGGCAGATATCATTATGCTTGACAATATGGACAACGCCACAATGGCCCAGGCTGTAGCTACCATTAAGGCTGCCGGCAAAGGAATAAAGACAGAGGCATCTGGAAACATGAGTATTCCACGTCTTGTAGAGGTAGCTGCTACAGGTGTTGACTACATTAGCGTAGGAGCCCTTACCCATACCGTTAAGGGAATGGATATCAGTATGAACATTCAGGTTGAGAAGTAAAACTACAGTATATGACAAGAGAGGAACTTGTACAGAAGATAGAAGAACTTAAAAAAGAGAAGAATGCAATAGTGCTTGCCCACTACTATTCAAATCCTGATGTTCAGGATATTGCAGACTTCCTTGGAGATTCGCTTGAGCTTTCGCGCAAGGCAGGCAGTGCTGATGCTGACATCATTGTCTTTGCAGGAGTTCATTTTATGGCTGAGACTGCAGCCCTTATCTCTCCAAACAAAAAAGTTCTTGTACCTGCTCTTGGGGCAGGTTGTACCCTTGCAGATGGAGTTTGTGGCAAAAACTTGGCAGACTGGAAAGCTGCCAACCCGGATGGTTTGGTTGTGAGCTATGTAAACACCACTGCAGATGTTAAGAGCTATACAGATATATGCTGCACAAGTGCCAATGCCCTTTCTATTGTAAAAGGACTGCCTGCAGACAAGAAAGTTTTCTTTGTTCCCGACAAAAACCTGGGTTCATACATCATTTCACAGACAGGCAGGGATATGGAGCTTTATGACGGATGTTGCAAAGTACATGACCAGGTAGATACCAGAATGGTGTTGGATATGATGGCAAAATACCCGGAGGCTGATGTGCTTATTCACCCTGAGAGTGCCTGCTCAAGTGATTCTGTTATTTTGGAGAATCCAAACTGCTACATGTATTCTACATCAGGAATCCTAAAACATGCTTCCCAGAGTCCTAAAAAGCAGTTCATCATTGCTACAGAAGTTGGTACATTGCATAAATTGAGTAAGGATAATCCGGATAAGGAGTTTATACCTGTTTCAGATAAGATTGTGTGCCACTATATGAAGCTTGCTACATTGGAGGCTGTATATGAGGCGCTGAGGGATGAGAAATTTGAGGTGAAAGTTCCTGCTGAGATTTCTGCAAGGGCTTTGGCTCCAATTACAGAGATGCTTTCTAAATAATTTATCGGGAAGAAAAAAGTTAAGTTATGAGAAAAATTGTTTTTTTGGATGCAGATACAATAGGAAGTGACATTTCTTTGGAGCCTATTGCTGCACAGGGAGAACTTGTTACATACCCTTTTACCAAACCGGAGGAGGTTTTTGAGAGAATTCAGGGATTTGATGTCATCATTACAAATAAAGTGGTTATTGGAAAGGAGCAGATTGATGCTTGTCCTACACTTAAACTTATTTGTGTGGCTGCAACAGGCACCAACAATGTTGACATTCCGTATGCAAACAGCAAGGGAATTCCTGTTAAAAATGCAATTGGATACTCTACAGAGAGCGTTGTTCAGGTAACTTTTGGAATGGTCCTTTCACTTGTGGGACAAATGCCGTACTTTGATAGCGCTGTAAAGAGCGGAAACTATTCTAAAGGCCCTTCATTTACAGATGTCAGCAAATGTTTCTGGGAGCTTAAAGGAAAGAAATATGGAGTTGTAGGTTTGGGTAATATTGGTGGCAAGGTTGCCCGTATTGCGCAGGCTTTTGGTATGGAGGTGGTTTACTACTCTACCAGCGGCAACCCTCATTCAGATGAGTTCAAGGCAGTTTCTCTAGAGGAACTTATGAGTACATGTGATGTTATATCCGTACATTGCCCATTAAATGAGCGTACAAACAATCTTATTGGATATGAGCAGCTTAAGATGATGAAACCAACAGCTTACATCATTAACCTTGGACGTGGCGGTATCATTAATGAGGCAGATCTTGTTCAGGCACTAAATGATAACCTTATGGCAGGTGCAGGTGTTGATGTATTCTCAAAAGAACCTCTACCGCTAGATTCCCCTTATTTTAAGGTTGCAGATCCTTCCAAGATACTCCTTACTCCTCACATAGGCTGGGCAAGCCAGGAGGCAAGAAAATGCTTGGTTGACAAGATAGCAGAGAATATAAAGAATAACTAAAATATTGCCTCCTTTGCAAGGGGGCTTTTTTATAGGGAATATTATGAAAAATATGAAAATAAAACTGTTTGCATTTCTGATGCTCATTGTGTCAGCGGATGCGGTTGCACAGGAGAAAGTGGCTGGCAGCAGCTGGAGAGACAAAAAGGACGGTTTTTATAAAGAGATCTTTATGGATAGCGGAATACAGCTGTATGGCCGCAAGAATCTTATTGCGGCGGATTTTCTGGGGGCTGAGTATGATGTGTTTCTACGCACTGTTCTCGCCGGTACCAGGAATGACACCCTTATGCAGCACAAATGTTTTGCAGGTTGGGAAGGGGATACCAATGGAGCCCTCCTGTATCCCGACGGATCACCCCGTTTCAGACTTCTTTATGTAAATGGCGGACTGGCAGGATCTCACGGAAGGTCATTGGGTGAGGATGGAAGAGAGAGGATAAGGGAATATGTTGCAGCAGGCGGTTCATATGTGGGAACCTGTGCGGGGGCATTTGTGGCATCCGAGGGGTATATAGATGTAAATGACAACTACACCCCCAACAAGAATTATCTTGGAATCTGGCCTGGCAGGGTAAGGGATACATATCTAGCTGACAAATACCTTACAATGTATATGGAAGAGGATTCCCCTCTGCTTAAATACTACGATTTTGGAGGAGACAGAAAAGTGGAGAATATCTACCACCTTAATGGACCATACGCTGCTCTGGAACCTCAGGATTGTCCTCCTGCGGGTACATTGCCGTTGTTGAGGGTTGATTATGATACTATTCCTCCTCAAGGTCCGAGCATTGACAACAAGGTTACCTGCTGGGCATACAAAGCAAATGAAATGGCAGGTACTGTAATATCAATGTCTTCACACCCTGAGGAGATAACAGAAGGGGAGAGGCTTCATCTTATGGCTGCATTCCTGCAGTACGCAATGGATAATACCGGCAGCCCTGTTGTAAAGGGAGAGCTGATTTCTGGCCAGTTGCGCCACATGAATAGGGATACAGAGGATAATGATCCGGCATTTGCCAAAATAGGTGACAGACAGTATCATCATTTTACTGTAGAAGTGCCAAAGGGTACCAGAAAGCTTGAGATTGATCTTAAAGGTTACAAAGGCGCAGATGATTTGAACCTCTCTTTAGCTGCCCATAAAGATGGATTTGCCTTTCTTTCAGAAGCGGAATATAAAGATGAATCTGCAGGGAGCAACAAGAAACTTATAATAAAGAGGCCGGCAGAAGGGAAATATTACATTTCTGTATTCTGTGAAACTGCACCAGATTCAGAATTTGGAGAGAACGGTGTAGTTTACACTGGCAGAACAGATGTACTCAATGGAGTGCCGTATACAATTAAGGTTAAAGTAAAATAAAAAAATGGGATGTCCAAGCGGGGCATCCCATTTTTATTATTTCAACGGAGAATCCGGTTCTTTTTTCATGTAGTTGTATTCCAGACGGTCAACAAGTCGTGGGAAGAATTTATTGAGCCAAACTGTAAGCTTGCCTATAGGGGTGAGGACAACCTGGCGTTTTCTCCTGTATACGCCTTTTACAAGGCGTTGGGCAACGCTCTCTGCACTCATCATGTTTCCCTCAGATCTTGGAGTTTTTCCCTGTGGAGAACCATCTGCAGTAAGTGCTGTGATTCTTATATTTGATGCGGTAAAGCCAGGGGCAAAAATCATTACATGCAACCCGTCTTTAAGATGCTCTACACGCAGTGTGTCAAGGAACCCGTAAACGGCAAATTTAGAAGAGCTGTATCCTGTCCTTGCAGGGAGCCCTTTGAAGCCTGCAATTGAGATAACTCCAACTACAGAACCTTTTACATTAAGCAGGTATGGTAAGGCGTATTTTGTACAATATACCGTTCCCCAGAAATTTACATCCATGAGGTTCTTGATAACGCTCAAATTCAAGTCCCTGAACATGGCTCTCATGGATATTCCCGCATTATTTACAAGGACATCTATCCTGCCGTAATTCTCAATTGCCTTTTCTATAAGATTCCTGCAATCCTCCTCTTTGGTTACATCTGTCTCTACGGCAAGGAATCTTGTAACTCTGTTGTCTGACACTCTTGCAGTCTCACCATATTTGTTGCTGAGAACAGCAACGGTGCTCCTGAGTTTCTCAATATTTCTAGCTGCAAGTACAACGCAGTCACCTTTTGCAGCAAAAGCCTTTGCTGCTGCCAGGCCTATACCTGAACTTGCTCCGGTTATAATTACAACTTTCATAATGCAGTATATTAGGTGTATCTTATTTTTCTTCCAATTCTAAGTACTGTAGTCTTTTTAATTCCATTAAGAGCACATAGCTTGCTTACAGAAACACCTGTTCTGTATGCAATTCTACCCAAGGTGTCACCCTTTTTCACTGTCCAATACCTTATCTTGTCAATCTCTGCCTTATATGCAAAAGTCTTTGATGTTATTACAAGAACAGGACTTTTGGCTGTATGGCTTGTAAAATCCACAATGTCATGAGGGTTTACCGGATTACCCAAATATCTGAACTCAAGGTGCAGATGGTAACCTGTAGAACGGCCTGTATTTCCTCCCATACCTACAGCCTCACCGGCTTTTACTTTCTGGTTGTTCTTTACCAGAATCTTGTTAAGGTGGCCATATAGGGTTTCAAGTCCGTTATCATGTCTCACAACCACAAAATAGCCATATCCGCGGTCCCTTCTGGTAATTCTAACCGTACCGTCAAAGGCACATTTTACAGTATCTCCCCTGTGAACCTTAAGGTCAATTCCATAATGGTATTTCCATTTTCTAAAACCCCAATCAGAGGTAACATGTTTAACCGATGGTGGAAAATAATCGCTTATATCAATCTTTACGGTATCTTTCATACCCACCAAAGAAACATTGTATGGGTTTATGCTGGTATTGCTCCAGATATCATACTCCTGTGGAAGCTCAGAGAAATCTGTAAATTTTACATCATCCAGAATCTCCGGTATCTGATCCGGTATCTCAAAAAACAGGCTCTCAAGTGTTCTTCCCGACAAATTGTTGCAGGTAATTGGAGGATATTTGGAGTAATCCGGACCGCTTAGCTCCGTATTGCCCTTAGTGAATATTTTTTTGAAACCTTCACCTACTCTCACAAAAAACTTCTGCTGGGCATCAGCCTCAGCAGAAATTAAAAGTATAAAAAGGAATGTATATAAAAGCCTTTTAAGCATCAATATTGGCGTATTTGGCGTTTTGTTCAATAAATTCTCTTCTTGGTGGTACATCATCACCCATAAGCATAGAGAAGATTCTGTCTGCCTCTGCAGCGTTCTCAATGGTAACCTGTCTTAGAATACGTTTTGAAGGGTCCATTGTTGTGTCCCAAAGCTGCTCTGCGTTCATCTCTCCAAGACCTTTGTATCGCTGGATGCTTATACCTTTTTCAGATCCACCTCCAAGCTCTGCTACAATGTTCTTGCGCTCCTCTTCTGTCCAGCAGTAAACTTCATTCTTGCCTTTCTTGACTCTGTAAAGAGGTGGAGTGGCACAATATACATACCCGTTTTTAATAAGGTCAACCATGTGGCGGAAGAAGAATGTAAGGATAAGGGTTGTAATGTGGCTTCCGTCCACATCGGCATCGGTCATGATTACAATCTTATGGTAGCGTAGTTTGCTAAGGTTAAGAGCCTTGCTGTCCTCCTCTGTACCAATGGTAACGCCAAGCGCAGTATAAATATTTCTTATCTCCTGGCTCTCAAGAACCTTGTGCTCCATAGCTTTCTCCACATTAAGGATCTTACCTCTTAATGGAAGGATTGCCTGGAACTGTCTGTCCCTTCCGCTCTTTGCTGTACCGCCCGCTGAGTCTCCCTCCACAAGGAACAGCTCGCACTGCTCAGGGTTTCTGTTTGAACAGTCTGCAAGTTTGCCTGGAAGACCTGCTCCTGACATTACAGTCTTTCTCTGTACAAGCTCCCTTGCTTTTCTTGCAGCATGCCTTGCTGTAGCGGCAAGGATAACTTTCTCAACAATCTGTTTTGCATCTTTAGGATTCTCCTCAAGGTAAATCTCCAAAGCTTCACTTACAGCTTTGCTCACTGCACCGGTAACCTCGCTGTTACCAAGTTTGGTCTTGGTCTGTCCCTCAAACTGAGGCTCTGCAACCTTAACCGAAATTACTGCTGTAAGACCCTCGCGGAAGTCAGCTGCATCAATTTCAAACTTAAGTTTGCTGAGCATTCCGTTTTTCTCTGCATAAGATTTTAGAGTAGTTGTAAGACCTCTTCTAAAACCGCTCAGATGGGTACCACCCTCTATAGTATTGATATTGTTTACGTATGAATGGATATTCTCAGAGAATCCGGTATTGTACTGCATGGCAATCTCAATAGGAATTCCGGTCTTGTCTGTCTCAAGATAGATAGGTTTCTCTGTAAGTTTCTCCCTTGTACCGTCCAGGTATGATACAAACTCAAGCAGACCGGAGTGTGAATGGAATGTCTCAGATTTTTCAACCTCTACAGTCTCGCCCTCCTCGTTTGTTTCGGTTGCTCTGGTGTCTGTAATTGTAAGTTTTACCCCCTTGTTAAGATAAGCAAGCTCCCTCAATCTTGCTGCAAGGATATCATAGCTGTACTCGGTGGTTACAGTAAAGATCTCTCCGTCGGGCTTGAATGTGATGATTGTACCTGTATCCCCGGCCTCTCCAACAACCTTTACAGGGTATTGTGGAACTCCTCTTGAGAACTCCTGTACAAATATTTTACCCTCCCTGTGGATTTCAGCCTTAAGGTAAGTTGAAAGGGCATTTACGCAGGATACACCCACACCATGCAAACCTCCGGATACCTTGTAGCTGTCCTTGCTGAACTTACCGCCTGCATGAAGCACTGTAAGAACTACCTCAAGGGCACTTCTTCCCTCTTTCTCATGCATGCCTGTAGGGATACCTCTACCGTTATCTTTTACTGTAATTGAATTGTCCTTATTGATTGTAATGTAAATATCAGAACAGTAACCGGCCAAAGCCTCATCAATGGAGTTGTCAACCACCTCATAAACCAAGTGGTGAAGACCTCTTGCTCCCACATCTCCAATATACATTGAAGGGCGTTTCCTTACGGCCTCCAATCCTTCCAACACCTGTATGCTGTCCGCTGAATACTCAGCATTTACGGCTACTTTTTCTTTTTCTATTTCACTCATTGTCCATTAAATTTTTAACATACAAATATAGCAAAAACAATGGACTTAAGCAAGTGGAAAAGGTCTATAATTTGACAATAATTCCACCAATTATGCACCCTCCTCTGCCAATGGTGAAAGGGTGGTTCACAGATGGGGAACCAAGTATGTTTTCACCCTTCAGATACACGCTCAGAAGCGGTGAAACGGCATATTGCACGTTGATGTCAATATCTGCATTTCCCCCTACCTCTTCAACCTGCTGTCCGCTCCAAAGGGCGGCATAAAAGCTTCCCCAGGCCTTGCAGGCCAAGCCTGCAGAAATCCCCCCTTTCCAGTTGTACATTGCCTCCACTTTCCCGCTCAACTTGGGTTTCCCACATGCATATAATCCGTCGGCGAAGGTAGAGTTTTTCCCCTTGCTGAAAGATGTATAACAGAACTCTCCTCCAATAATGAAATTTTCCATTTTGGCTGTGAACTCCGCTCCGGCCCCAAATTCGTTATGGTTGGAGTTGAATGTGTTGTACCATCCCCCATCCTCAAAGTATGCATACTGCAGCATCCCTTTGTGTACTGCATATCTTGCGTAGATGCTGTAGGTGAATTTATCTGTAGCCCTTCCTTTTAATCCCATCTCGGCATTAAGGGGGGTGGAGCCGGCAAACAGATTTGCAGGGGAATATGCAGGGTTTATATATCTGTTTTCCTGCAGAATGGAAGACCATGCATTCAAATGATTTTTGCCATCCAATACTCCATATAACCAAAGTCTCTCCTTAAGTAGGGAAAAAGTGAGCTTTACGGCAGGAGAGATGAAGTTGTGGTATTTGTCCACTTCTGCCTCTTTGTTGCTTATAAATTTTCCCGACAAAGTTACGCCAAGATTCACTGTCATATCACCCCTCTCAAATTTATACTGTGGGGTTATATCAATCAGACCGTACCAAAAATCAGCAGCTGTATCATAATCCACACCGCTTGCCGATACATTTACCGACAATTGGCTGTATCTGCCGAATGTAGGGCCAAAATACCCCTCAAATTTGCCGTAATTTTCACTCAAGCTGGCCGAGGATTTGTCCCGAGTCCTTTTGTAGCTTCCGCCCAGTTCCCAGTTGAATTTTCTTCCGGTCTGCCTTGCCTCAAATGGTTTTAGTTTGCCTGCTGCTGAGAGTTGGTAGAAATTATGGCTGAATGTGCCTCCTTCAGATCCAATTTTATTTGAACCACCGCCAAAAGCGGCAGATAGTGCGGCCTCTCCCCATTTGAAGATATGGGTATAGTTTCCTTTGGCTCCGTAGTTCTGCTCTTTATATTGCTTTTTGCTGAACATGTTCCACTCTCCGGCTATTGAGAGAAAATCTTTTTCCCCTTTTACAGGTGTATACCAGATTGCAGCCTCAGGAGATAGTGGAACTCCAATTCCCCCCTTTGCCATAAATTTGTACTCATGGGCCTTTTCGTTTGATGTTGAAACTGAAGGCAGAGGTGAGAATTCATATAAATCCTTGTACTGTCTGTTAAAGAAAGAATAATTGAAATCAACGTTAAAAATGTTCAATGAGTCTGCAAGTGTGGTATTTAGTTTCCCTTTTGCAAGCTCCATTATTTTGCCCTGGAACTGGCGGTTAACCTCTACAGTAGGATCAATTGTCTGGTTTTGTCCATTTGCAAAAAACGGAACAGCTATAAGCAGTATAAATAAAATTCTTTTCATCTTCCTTACTTAAGTTTGTTAAGTCTTTTTTCAACTTGAGCAATTACATCATCATCTGCTCCCTGTGGTGTATAGTTCTCCTTTATGCTCTCAAATGTGGCTTTTGCCTGCTCAAACTCATCCCTTTCTGCATAAGAGTCGCCAAGCACTATGAAGCTCTTTGCAAGCCAGTATGTCTGAGGTGTTGCAGAGTCTGAAAGCTTGAATGTAAGCTCCTCAACCTGTGTAAAATTGCCAGAGTCATAGGCATCCAGAATAAGGATGTATGCCGCTTCCGCACCAAAGGCATCAGCTGGTTCTGCAGAGAGTTGCCCGAAAACTTTGTTTGCAAGTTCACGATCTTCCTTTTTCTGCAGTGATTTCCCTTTTATGTATAGGGCCTCTCTCTTTATATCCTTTGGAATCTCATTAATAGCCATGACACTTTCGGATGCGGCAATTGCTCCATCTGTGTCATTGCATTTGTACAGGCTCCTCATCTTTCCAATTGTACCTTCAGATTTGTTGTTCCCAAGTTTGGCAATCTGTTCCAGACTATGGTAAGCTTTTGCAGCTTCTGAGTATTTCTGCAGCTGGTAAGAGAGTTTTCCGTAATTTAGGGTTGCTATCTCTGTAAATGCACCGTCTCCGCTCTCCATAACTTTAAGGTACTGCTGTGCAGCCTGTTCAGCCTTGCCCAGCTTGTTAAGGCTCTCTGCTATGTAGAACATTCCCTGCAATGAGTTTGCCCCCTGCGGATATTTCTCAAGGTAAGAGGTAAGGGCGCTTATTGCGGCAGGATAATCTTCACTTAGGAAAATCTGTTGGGCAGAGTTGAATATCATGTTTTCCTTCTCGTCTGCGCTCTTTATTGTAGATAGCCCCACATTGTCCAAATATGCAAAAAACTCCTCAGCCTTGTTCTGCATGCGGTATATGTTCTCCAATCCTGCAAGGGCACTCTCGCCCTCTTCGCTTATGGCTTTTTCCTCTATTACCCTTTTGTAGTATGCCATTGCTTTGTCATACTTCTTGTTATTGGAGTTGATCATGCCCATTTCCAACAGGGCCTTGTAATGGTAGGTGCTGTCGGGAGGATTATTTATGAGTCTGTTGAAGACTATTATTGCACTTTCATCCTTGCCGGTTTGTACAAGGGTTCTTCCAAATTCGTAGATTGCCTGGGTGTACAAAGGTGATTTTACATTGGTAAGGGATGATATTTTGTTCAGGATTTCAAGCTTTTTTTCAACCTCTGAGATAAGGCCGTATGCAATTGCTCCCTGCAGTGGGGCATAAAGGTCTTTGTAAGAATTTTGCTGTGCTATATCAGTGTAAAGTTCTGCAGCCTGGCTGTAGTTACGGTTCATGAAATATGAATCTGCAAGTCTCAGACGGGCCTCTGCCGTGTACTCCCTTTTCTCTTGAGGCAGGGCAAGATAACTTGCAAACGACTCTATTGCAGCAGTGTAATTGCCCAATTTCAGCTGAGCGTATCCCGTATTGTAAATTGCGGTAGAATACTCATATGTGCGTTTGAAAGTTTGGTTGGAAGTGAGTTTGTCCAGAATTTGCAATGCACCATTGTAATTTTCCATTCTGTATAGGCACTCTGCCAGCCAGAAGTTGGCAAGATTTGTAATATTGCCGTTTCCGGTACTGCTTCCGTAATGTACCGCCTCTGCAAGGTGTTCTGCTGCTTTAGTAAAAGATCCGCTGGCAACAAGTTGTATTCCCCTTAGCAGTGAGCCTTTCTGAAGGAATGAGATTGTTTTGCTGTTGTGTACTTTTATATTTTTTAGTGCATTTACAGCTTTCTCGTATTGTTGCTCAGAAAGGAATGCTGTTCCCATATATGTGTATATCTCATCCCTCTTAAGGGCGGAGGTGTGGAATGTGTTCAAATATTGTGCAAAAGGTTCAATATTTCTGTTAAGGTCAAAAGAGAGTTTTGCATAATTAAAGAAGGCATCTTCCTGAACAGCCTTGTCAAAGCTGCTCGCGGATGCACTTTTGAATGACTCCAGTGCTTTATGTTTGTTTTTAAGTGAGATATAGCACTGCCCCATGTGATAATAGGCACTTTGTCCTATAGAATCGGTAGTTGATGCAATCTGCGAGAATGAATTTATTGCCCTTTCATATCCTTTTAGGGTATAAGCCACCATTCCAGCATAAAAATTGTCTTTTGCAGTAATGTTCTGTGCACTTGCAGAATATAGCTCATAGTAATACTGTGCCTGTTGAGGCAGATTTGCAGCAAAATGGCTTTCAGACAGGATTCTGGCAGTTTGAGCTGCATACTCTTGCATCATTTGTTCATATATCTGCGGGCCGTATGAGTTTACATAGCTGTACTCCTTAAGCATGAACTTGCTCTCCAGGATATGATACTTGCAGGCAGTTGCAAGTCCGGGCTCTATCTGGGCCTTCTCAAAATATGGAATTGCCTTGTCAAACTCTTTTTTCATATAATGGATATAACCCCTGTAGTATATGGCCCTATAGTGATATTTCCCGTTCTTAATTTTGCTGAACACATACTCTGCATCCTCCAGTTCACCAATTCTGAAATGACAGTATCCCTTCTGGAACAAATATTTCTGCTGCCCCTTCTTATCCAATGATTTTGGGTTAATCTCCTCAAGCAGATTTATGGCCTCCACATACTTTCCTTGCCCAAAATGGTAATCTGCACCACCCATCTTAACAAGATCAGCTACCGGAGAGTGGGGGTATTTCTCCATGTACTTGTCCAGTTCTCCCTGCATTAGAGGGAATTCCCTGGCAAATTTGCACAACAATACATAACCCTCTGCAATAGCCTGCTCCATTGAGTAATTGCCATATCTGCTCCCAAAATGATTTGCATCTTTGTATCCCGACAGATTTAATTCTGCCAAATTTCCATCTCCTTCCTGCTGGAGCACCCTTTGCAGAATTTCCTGGGCGTGTGAGTACATTCCACTATTGTACAAACCAATTCCCTGCTGCAGTGCAGAGGTATATGTCTGGGCACTTGCACCAATTGGCATAAAGCCTACAAATGCCATGATTGTCAAGTATAATGCTGCTTTAATGTAGCGTCTCATTTTATCAGATTTTATGAGGTGCAAAATTATAAAATTTATATTTTTGCAATATACAAATAATGCTTATAAAATTATGCCAGAAATGGATCCTATAGTTACAATGGAGAGTGCTGATATCTGCAATGATGAGACTCTTGTACTGTCCAATGTAAATTTGAATATATGCAAAGGGGAGTTTGTTTACCTTCTGGGCAAGGTGGGCAGCGGAAAGAGCTCAATCATAAAGACACTCATAGCAGAGTTGCCTCTCAAGAGAGGAGAGGGGCATATTGCCGGATTTAATCTCAGGAAAATAAAGAGGCGTCAGATACCTATGCTCCGCAGGCAACTTGGAGTTGTTTTTCAGGATTTCCAGCTTCTTATGGACCGCACAGTTGAGGATAACCTGCTTTTTGTGCTGGAGGCAACAGGGTGGAAAAAGCGCTCCCAGATGATGGCCAGAGTGGGAGAGGTGCTGGATATGGTAGGCTTGAGGACCAAGGGGCACAAGATGCCTCACCAGTTGTCGGGAGGAGAACAGCAGAGAGTTGCCATTGCCAGGGCATTCCTCAATAATCCGCAGGTAATCCTGGCCGACGAGCCAACCGGTAACCTGGATGAGGATACTGCAGCAGATATTATGAACCTCTTTACCCAGATACACTCTGAGCACCAGACAGCCGTACTTATGGTAACCCACAACAGGGAACTTTACAAGCGCTACCCCGGCCGTGTCCTCATTTGCGAAAATGGTGGCGTAAGGGAAATGGAACAGGAAATAGATTTTGAGATATAGACCACGCTTGTTTGGTTGCTGAGGTTTGGTGCCAATCCCAAACCAGAAAAATAAAAAAACACATATGACAGAAAAACAGAGAAAAAACTCCATACTGAACTATTTCAGGGAAAATGTACCGGTGGCGGAAAGTGAGCTGGATTTCAAGAATCCATATCAGCTGATTGTGGCTGTGATACTTTCAGCACAGTGTACGGATAAAAGGGTGAACATGCACACTCCGGCTCTGTTTTTACGTTTCCCAACACCACAATTGTTGGCGGAGGCCACTTTTGAGGAGGTATATGACCTGATAAAATCCATTTCTTTTCCCAATAACAAGGCAAAGCACCTGCTTGGTATGGCCAAGATGCTGGTAGCCGACTTTGGAGGAGAAGTCCCATCAGAAACCAAGCAGCTTGAGCTACTCCCCGGAGTAGGGCGCAAGACCGCAAATGTGGTAGCCTCAATAATATACAACAAGCCGGTAATAGCAGTGGACACTCATGTATTCAGAGTATCCCACAGACTCGGCTTCTCAAAAGGCAAAACTCCGCTTGAGGTAGAAAAGGACCTGAACAAACTCATTCCACAGGAAGAGAGGGCAATTGCCCACCACTGGCTCATACTGCACGGACGCTACATCTGCACTGCCAGAAACCCAAAATGCGGCACCTGCCCAATAAGGGAGTACTGCAAATCAAAAGTACTATGACCTGGAAAGACTTCATAAGAGACTTTGGTACTTATCTCAAGCTGGAGCGTTCCCTCTCGGAGAACACTTTGGCCGGATACTGCGCAGACATTGTCTCTCTATGGAATTTTGTGGGTGACGGAGTGTTGCCAACAGACATCACTCCAGACCAAATCCAGCAATTCCTGAAGTCAGAAAGCGAACGCCCCCTGAAAAACGGAGAAAAAGGGATAACCAAACGCTCCCAGGCCCGCCTTGTAAGCTCACTGAGGGCCTTCTATAAATTCATAGACCTCTCCAAGCAAGAACACAAAGCAGAGCTCCCAGCTGATTACCACAACCCTGTACATGCAATAGAAACCCCAAAAATAACCCGCCATCTTCCCGATATCCTTTCACAAGAAGAAGTTGAGCAGCTCCTTGCCTCTTTTGAACTTTCAACACCGGAGAAAATCCGAAACAGGGCAATCATAGAAATGCTCTACGGCTGCGGACTCAGGGTCTCAGAGCTGGTAGAACTCACCCTCTCAGACCTCTTCTTTGATGAAGGGTACATCCGCGTTGTGGGCAAGGGAAACAAACAAAGGCTTGTCCCTGTGGGAGAATATGCAATCTCTGCGGTAAAAGAATATTTGCCGCACAGATTGAAGGTAAAAGATTCGGCTAAGCCGCAAAGGGGACGCCGCTCTGAAATAAAAAAGAAGGTTCTTCCCGACAGTGTTGAGGCAATTTCTGCCACAGAGCCAACTAAGGTAGCCCGCAAATCCCGAGAGGTGCTGCAGTTTTCCAGGGAATCAGACAGCACCCTCTTTCTCAACCGCAGAGGAGGCCGTCTGAGCCGTATAATGATCTTTACAATGATAAAAAAACAGGCAGAATCTGTCGGGATAAAGAAAAATATCTCTCCGCATACCCTCCGCCACTCCTTTGCTACCCATCTGGTAGAAAACGGCGCAGACCTGCGCACAGTACAGCAGATGCTTGGTCACGAAAGCATCCTCACCACCGAAATCTATACCCACATCTCAGCCAAGCAATGGATGAAGGACATCCTGGAGCACCATCCCCAGAAGGGGTGACAAGTGGTGCTTTATTCCAGTATAGAGAATTTATTTTATGACAGTCTGTTGTATCCTTCCGGATTCGCTAACTGTTGTTCTGACCATTGAACCATCTGATGAAGTTCTGGTATAACTGACACTTGCATGTTTATTTACCATTTGTGCCTTAGATGCATCTGCTTTACGTAAGTTGCTTCCTGCATTGTTTGATGCTGAACGGGTCATCCTCTTTTCCGGTGCATTATTCTTTGCTTCTCGCCAAGAATGTCTGATAATCATAGGCGGGTGAGTAGGTTGAAAATCATCCTGAATATCCACACGGTATGGGATACCGCGCGTGCTGGCTGAAACATTGCGATTAGCTGCATCCCACTCAACAAAATCCTCATAGTCATATTCCCATTCGGCACCATATGCCAATTTGTTGATACGGTAATAAATAGCCTCACGAGATGGAGCATTGAATCCACCTGTATTGGTATTCATAATACTGTTTACTGTAGGACGCCACACTCCCTTCCAATATGTATATGCTCCTTCGTATATACCTAATCCTTCGTTGGCATAGCGAGAGTCATTAAGGAAGTGTTTCCATTTTATTTGAGAAGGGTCGTTTGTAAAATCTATATTTTTCAACCATCCGTATTGTGTTGTATATTGTGCAGATCCTATTTCCAATTCAGGGATAGTACCCATATCTTCATAAGCATATTCATCACCTAATTTTGCAAAACCATGTCCTGCCGCTTCGTGGTGGATAAGTCTGCCCAAAGATTCTGAATCTGCCCCTACAGGGAAATATGATACTGATACACCGTTACCCCAATCTCCATCTGATGGATAATACATCCAACATGTTCCTGCATGAAGTGTAGAATTCATCATTACAACAACAAGAGCCTCATCCATATTTTCTTCTCCAACCGCCTTCTTCGCATATTCAAATGCACGGCTGTCATTTCCTCCTACAAGAGTTCCTTCTCCAAAATATCCTGAAAGAGCCGTTGATGAAACCATGCTGTAAACTTCGTTTTCAGATACAGCAGTTACTGAATATACATTGAAGTATTCACGGAACGATTTGTATGGTTCAACCTCAAAGAACTTTTTCATTGCTACATTCATTGTGCTGTCATATGTTCCGTTGGAGATAAGTCTGTCTGAATATGCATCTCCCATCAGTATGATGTCTATACCATCCCCTTTAGTAGCGGTTTGCAATTGCTTTACTTCACCGTCCTTTGAATAGTCGGAAGATTCGTATAGACTTTCTCCTTCATCCTTATATGCAAATTTTGTATGAGAGTCTATAGAATAAGTGAACTGTTGTTCCGGTGTGATGTAAATGGTTGATAAATTCGGATTCATATATGCACTTAATTCATGCAAATCCGGACTATAACTTACATCTACTTCTTCGAACAGGTTAAACTCGATGAATATTCTCTTTGATTTTGTATTATTGCTGAGATCTATATTTTCAAGATCCAATAATGATGCCCACAACTCCTCAAGTTTTGTATTCTTTGACAAGTCTATATTTTTGATATCATTACATACAATACTGCCATCACTTGCTTTCCTATAATTTCCAAAGTTCAAATTTTGGAGCTCAGTCAGCATTGAAATATCAATCTCGCTCACATTTGCATTCTGAAACCATAGCCAGTTCAGTTTAAGGTTGTTAGATAAATTAATACTCGACACATTACTGAATGCAATATTCAAATGGGCAAGTTCTGGATTGTTTGAAATATCAATGCTGGAAACAGGAGTCATACAACAGTCTAAAAATTCAAGCATAGGGTTATTTCTGACATTTATATTGCTTAATGAATTTCTTGCAATATCAATGTACTTTAATTTAGTATTACTGGATATATCCAATGACTGGAGTCCTAATCCTCTATTAATTTCCAATCTTTCAAGATCTGTAAAATGGGTTAAGTCAATTTCTTTAATAGAGGTGGCAATTAATCTGATTTCTTTTATTTTGCTGTTGCTTTGGGCTAATTTGATGTCATCCAAGTCTACGTTGAAAGATGCATCAATATATTCCAATAAGGTATTATTGGATAAATCTAAAGATTTTATGAGATTGCCTGAACAATCCAATCTTTTTAATTTAAGGTTTTTTGAAACATCAAGTGTTTTAATCTTACCTGTCACCCGTGTTTCATTAAGATAGTATCCAGAGTCTCTCCATTCTCCAGTATCAACTCCTCCGCCAACGCCCATTGCCATACTGCCGTCGTGCTTTGGATACGCGGACAGCGACTCAAGATTTTCAAAAAACTCAATACCTTCAAGAGTTTCTATATCATCTGATAATATATCTATCTTTAAAATGTTGGACGCCTCATTAGTTGTTATTTCACCATCGTTATTAGCGTCAAATTTTTCAAGGCAATAGGCCTTGAACGTAGAGTCCGGTATGTTTATATATGCAACATTCCTTTGGCTTATTTTAATGATTTGTTGGGCATTGCCACCGGAAATAGTTATGGTTCCCTCTCTTTCTTGATTTTCATCACTGGCCGCAATATCAAAATGTAGCATAGTTGTATCAAGAGCACGGGTATTTATTTGTTTGATCCAGTTGGTGGCATTCGCAGATACAGCAATATTCATATCAACATTTGATAAAATCATCAAATCAAGTTTTCCTCCTCTCATTCCATACTCATACTCACTTTTAGCCAGCACTATTGCATCTTTTTGAAGTTGCGTTATAGTTAATGTGTCTTGTGTGCCTTTGACCATGTCTTTTACAAGTATCTGAGTAGTACGACTGCTATAGCCAGTATTTTTAAAGACAAGGTAGTGTATTTTGTTCTCGTATTCGAGAGTCTTAATCAACCATTGCTCTGTTGGATCGGATACGGAAAATTCTATATTTGGCTTAATTTCTATTATAATCTCACCTCCCTCATGGTCTATTATATGGTTCTTTTTATTTATTATCAATGCCTCCTCTTCAGACTGATAGACTTTCACCTCCTGCTTAAGGTCTCCTGCTGTAAAAGTGATTTTACCCTCTCTATTGTCATAACTGGTGTTTTCCGCTACGTTGAACACTAGTTTATCTGTTTCAAAAGCTTTGGTTTCTGCTTTGGTTATCCAGTCTGCTGATATTGTGTATTCATAATCTACATTATGGCCAACCTCAATCTCTATTGTACCACCTGACTTCTCTACATTGTAGCTTGATTTTGCTACCACTATTGCATCTTTCTGAGTCTGAGTTACGGTAAGTGTGTCTTGAGTGCCATTCTTCAGGTTCTTTACATACAATTGGGTGCTGCGGCTGTCGTAGCTCTCATTTGGATCTACAGTATATTTTAGGGTATGAGTATGCAAGCCTTTGGTGGTTACATTGTGCAGCCATTCAACTGTAGGCTCTGTTACCGAGAATTCCACATTGGCCTGAATTTCCAATGTTATCTCTCCACCTGCATCTCCTATTACATGATCTTTTTTGTTTATGATAATGGCTCCCTTCTCAAACTGATAGACTTTCACCTCCTGCTTAAGGTCTCCTGCTGTAAAGGTGATTTTACCCTCTCTGTTGTCATAACTGGTGTTTTCCGCTACGTTGAACACTAGTTTATCTGTTTCAAAAGCTTTGGTTTCTGCTTTGGTAATCCAGTCTGCAGAAATAGTGTATTCATAGTCTACATTGTGGCCTATCTCAATCTCTACAGTGCCACCTTCATTCTCTACATTGTAACTTGATTTGGCCACTACTATTGCATCTTTTTGTGCCTGACTTACAGTTACTGTATCTGAAAGGTTTGTCTCTGCGTTGGAGAAAATGATAAGAGCAGAACGGGAAATATAAGTCTCGTTTGCATGAGCTGCAAAGTAAAACTTATTGGTTGAAACTGTCCTGGTGGTATTTTCTGATATCCAGGTATCAACACCCTGAGGGAATACCATGCTCATGGTAGCGTTTACATTGCTTGCTACCTCCACCTCAAAGCTTTCTCCTTCTGATTTAAGGATATACTCATCCTTGCTGACAACTATTGTTGGAGTCTCACCTGCCTGATATACGTTTACTGTATCTTTTAGATCTCCGCTTGCAAGGTAAATCTGGCCGCTGCGGTTGGCAAGGTTGTCATTGGCAGCAATCTCAAATGTTAGGGTTGAATCTTTAAGGGCTTTTGTCTGCACTGCCTTTATCCAGCTCTGTGCGTCTGTAGAAATTGTATGGGTAAATGATACATTGGCTTTGGTTGCCACCTTTATCTCTCTACCGTCTGCAGATATCTCAAATGAGGATGCGGTTACCGTAAGGGCATCCTTCTGTTTCTGCTCCACCTTTATGGTCTGGGTGGCGGTTCCGGCCTTAATGACTACTGAAGCGGAACGGTTGTCGGGAGTAGTGTTTTCCTTAGCTGTTATGGTTATGCTGGCTGCTCCTGCCACTCCGCTGGTCGGCACCACGCTGCACCAGCTGTCTGCCTTGGTATTGATGATTGAGGCACTCCATGAGGTGCTGGCTGTAAATGACACACTTGTACTGCCACCTTCAGTTGCCATTACCGGGGCTGCATTTGAGCTTGGAGACAGTGTTACACTCTCCTGTTTTGGTGTTTCCGGATTTGGTTGCGGATTGTCAGGCTCCGGTTTTGTACACGCTGTTACAAATAGTGCAAATACAAGGATTAAGCTAAGCAGACGTTTCATAATTTCAAATTTTATGTCTCCTTACAAATTTAGACAATTATTCTGCAAGAAGAAGTGCTTAAAACAAAAAAACACTCCCCAGCTGGGCTGGGAAGTGCTCTTTTATGCTGCAAGCGGGGTTGGATTACTCCCACTCAATTGTTGCACTTGGTTTTGGAGACATATCGTAGCAGACACGGTTTACCATTGGAACCTCTGCAAGGATTCTGTCTGTAATCTTCATTAGGATTGGCCAGTCAATCTGCTCAATTGAAGCTGTCATTGCGTCAATTGTGTTTACGGCGCGGATAATTACAGGCCAGTCATATGAACGTGCGTTGTTGCGTACACCTACAGATTTGAAGTCTGGAACAACAGTAAAGAACTGCCAAACTTTCTTGACAAGGCCGCATTTTGCAAACTCCTCACGTAGGATAGCGTCTGACTCTCTAAGAGCCTCAAGACGGTCTCTGGTAATTGCGCCCAAACATCTAACACCCAAACCAGGGCCTGGGAACGGCTGGCGGTAAACCATCTCGTATGGCAAGCCAAGCTCAAGACCGCAAGCGCGTACCTCATCTTTGAACAGCTGTTTGATTGGCTCAACCAACTCAAATTTCATATCCTCAGGAAGACCACCTACATTATGGTGTGATTTAACCATTTTGGCAGTTTTGGTACCGCTCTCTACAATGTCAGGATAGATGGTTCCCTGACCAAGGAAATCAATGCCGTCCAATTTGCGTGCCTCCTCCTCAAATACTCTAATGAACTCGCCGCCAATGATCTTTCTCTTCTCCTCAGGATCAGCAACGCCTGCAAGTTTGTCAAGGAAACGGTCAGTAGCATCTACATAAACAAGGTTTGCGCAAAGCTGGTTTCTGAATACCTCAACAACATTCTCAGACTCACCTTTTCTCATAAGGCCATGATTCACATGCACACAAACAAGGTTCTCGCCAATAGCTTTCAAAAGCAATGCAGCAACAACAGAGCTGTCTACTCCTCCCGACAAAGCAAGAAGAACTTTTCTGTCACCAACCTGTTTTCTGATAAGCTCAACCTGGTCATTTACAAAGTTTGTCATGTTCCAGTTTTTCTCAGCCTTGCATGTATCAAGGACAAATGACTCAACAGCAGCCTTTACAGCCTCCTCATCATTTGTGAATGCAGGAAGTTTAACTTCACATTTAGCTTTGTCATGGCCTGCAGCCATTACAGGGAAACCTGCCTCGTATATCTCGCTCAGGACATCAATCTCAACTCCGTCAATAACATTGTTGGGGCCACCGTTAATGATGATACCCTTAACGTTAGGTAGTGCTTTCAACTCTTGTGCGGTAATGTCATGAGGATAAATCTCACTGTACACTCCCAATGCACGGATGGCTCTGGCTACCACTGTGTTCTCGTGGCTACCCAAATCCAAAATAACAATCATGTCCTGTTTCATATACGTAAGTTTAAAAAATATTCAAAACTATTTTGATGTGCAAAAATATTATAATCTTAAAAAATGACAAATAAACGGAGAAAAAAGTTAATAAGATTTTAATAAATTTTTATCTACTTTTTATACTTTTGCATCCAATTATGCAAAAGATTAGAAATATAGCAATTATTGCTCACGTTGACCATGGCAAGACTACCATAGTTGACAAAATGATCCTTCAGGCAAAGATTACCAGAAGCGCCGAGAAGAGCGGTGAGCTTATTCTGGATAATAATGACCTTGAGAGGGAGAGGGGAATCACTATTCTTGCAAAAAATGTAAGTGTCCCTTATAAGGATTATAAGATTAACATTATTGACACCCCAGGCCACGCAGATTTTGGTGGTGAGGTAGAGAGGGTTCTAAACATGGCAGACGGTGTTCTGTTGCTTGTTGATGCCTTTGAGGGTACAATGCCGCAGACAAGGTTTGTGCTTCAGAAGGCAATAAGCATGGGCAAGAAACCGGTTGTTGTGGTAAATAAAGTTGATAAGCAGAACTGCAGGCCGGACGAGGTTAACGAGCAGGTTTTTGACCTTATGTTCTCTTTGGACGCTACTGAGGACCAGCTTGATTTCAAAACCCTTTATGGAAGCGCAAAACAGGGATGGATGTCAAAGGACTGGAAAAAACCTACCACAGACATTACAGCCCTTCTTGATACAATTATAGAGGAGATTCCTGCTCCTGAGCAGGAGGAGGGTACCCCTCAGATGCTTATTTCTTCACTGGAGTACTCACCATATGTGGGCCGTATTGCTGTAGGAAGAATTAAAAGAGGTACACTTAAGGCTAACCAGCCTGTAACTTTGTGCAAGAGGGATGGAACCTTTGAGAAGAGCAGGATTAAAGAACTGATGGTGTTTGACGGTCTTGGAAAAGTTAAGGTTGATGAGGTTCACAGTGGTGATATTTGTGCAGTTGTTGGTGTTGAGGGATTTGAGATTGGAGATACAATTGCAGATTATGAAAATCCAGAGGCACTTCCACCTATCTCTGTTGATGAGCCAACAATGTGCATGTTGTTCTGTATAAATGATTCTCCTTTCTTTGGAAGAGAGGGTAAATTTGTGACTTCCCGCCACTTGAAAGAGCGTCTCGACAAAGAGTTGGAGAAGAACCTTGCCCTTAGAGTGAAAGATGGCGTTACAGCAGATTCATTTGTGGTTTATGGCCGTGGCGTACTTCACTTGAGTGTCCTTATTGAGACAATGAGAAGGGAGGGATTTGAGTTGCAGGTAGGACAGCCAAAAGTAATTGACAAAAATATAAACGGTGTAAGATGCGAGCCTATTGAGCATCTTACAATTGATCTTCCTGAGGATAAAGTAGGTGCGGCAATAGAGCTTACTACCCGCCGTAAAGGAGCATTGCTCCATATGGATCACAGGGAGGATAGGGTACATCTGGATTTTGATATCCCTTCTAGAGGTATCATTGGTCTAAGAAGCAACTTGCTTACAGCTACTGCCGGTGAGGCTGTTGTTGCACACAGATTCAAGGGGTATGAGCCTTACAAAGGTGAGATTGAGAAGAGAAACAACGGCTCTCTTGTAGCAATTGAGACAGGTACGGCTGTAGCTTATGCAATGGATAAATTGCAGGATAGAGGAAAATTCATCATTTTCCCTGGCGAGGAGATTTATGCAGGTCAGGTAGTTGGTGAGCACTCAAGGGTAGATGACCTTAATATCAATATCTGCAAGACCAAAAAGCTTACAAACGTACGTGCTTCAGGTACAGATGAGAAAGCACAGCTTCCACCGCCATTACAATTCTCTTTGGAGGAGATGCTGGAGTATATACAGGAGGATGAGCTTGTAGAGGTAACTCCAAAATCTATGAGGATCAGAAAAATTTATCTGGACGAGAACGAGCGTAAGAGAAGAAAAAATAACGCACTATAAAGATAGAAGCACCGCTCTTTAATGGGGCGGTGTTTGATTTAACAAAAAAAAATACTATCTTTGCACGCTCTAAAGTGGAGACAAATAGAGATGCCTGAAAATAAGGATTTTATAATTCAAATTAAAGGTTTGCAGAATGGGGAGCATGAGTACGAGTTCCCTATTGACGGTGCCTTTTTCAGGAATTTTGAGAATTCTCAGATTCTTGATGCCGATTTGAATGCAGATGTTTTGCTTGAGAAAGGCGGCGGTTGGATGAATATAGAGGCAGATGTAACCGGAACAGTTACTGTAGAGTGTGACAGATGTCTGGATGATGTAGTCCTTCCAATGGATTTCTACTGTACAATGACAGTGAAATTTGCCAAGGATCTTTCAGATGATGATGGAGATGAGTTCATTGTAATGGATCCTACTGAGAGTGAGCTTGACCTTTCACAGTTTTTGTATGACTATGTCTGCCTGAACTTGCCTTTGCAGAAGGTACATCCGGAAGGGGAGTGCAATGAGCAGATGATGCAGAAGCTTGGAAGTTTCAGCCCGGAAGGGGAGCAGAGCAAAGCACAGATAGAGCAAAATTCTCCTTTTGGCGCACTTAAGGAGTTGTTGAATAAAAAGAATTAAATTCCGACCGTCCGGAATATAAATAGGAAATATAACAAATTAAAAATAGTTAGAAATGGCACATCCAAAGCACAAAATTTCAAAACAGCGCAGAAACAAGCGTAGAACTCACGATAAAGCTGTAGTTCCTACCTTGGCAACTTGTTCAAACTGTGGTGCAACTGTAATGTATCACCATGTTTGCCCTGAGTGCGGTTACTACCGTGGTCGTCTTATCATTGAGAAAAACAACGCTTAATTAGCTTAACTTTTTCCCATGATAAGAATTGGTATTGATGCAATGGGAGGAGACTTTGCCCCCAACAATGTTATATTGGGGGCTATTGAAGCTTTTTCCTACATTGGTGCCGATACAAAAATTTTTCTTATTGGAGATGAGAAACAAATTACCGAGGTCTGCCAACACTATGGCTTGGACTCCGGTAATTTTGTTATTGTGCACGCCCCTGAAACTATTGAGATGGGGGACCACCCGGTAAAGGCTTTCATCCAGAAGAAAAACTCCAGCATGAGTGTTGGATTCAATCTCCTGGCTGATGGCAAGATTGACATTTTTGCAAGTGCCGGAAATACTGGCGCGATGCTTGCAGGGTCAGTTCAGGTACTGAACAATATACCGGGAATTATAAGACCATGTATCCCTGCGCAGATTCCACTTGCGGATGGCCGCAATATGTTGCTGTTGGATGTGGGATTCAATTCGGATACAAGGGCAGATGTACTATACCAGTTTGCCATAATGGGGTCTATCTATGCTAAAACCATGATGGAGATAGAAAACCCAAGAGTGGCGCTATTGAATATTGGAGCTGAATCCAAAAAAGGGAATGTTGTAACTCAAGAAGCCTACAAAATAATGGAGGATACAACAGATTTCAACTTTGTTGGAAATATGGAGGCTAACCAGATGTTTAGCGGAGGAGTTGCTGATGTGCTGGTAACTGATGGATTTGTCGGGAATATATGCCTCAAACAAGCTGAAGGAATGTATGAGCTTGTTGCAAAGTTGGGAGTGAAGCATCCGTTTTTCAATAGATTTAATTATGAAACCTACGGCGGAACCCCTGTGCTGGGAGTTACCGCACCTGTAATTATCGGACACGGCGTCTCTACGCCTCTTGCAATAAAGAATATGATTCTGCAAGGCGAGATGGTTGTAAGGCACGGACTTATTGAGAAGTTCAAGAGCGCGATGCTTGCCAAGGTCTAGAATTACAAAAATACTACTACATACATAATGACAAATAAAAGAGCTATTATTACAGGTATTGAGGCCTATTTGCCTGATTATGTTTTGACCAATCAAGAGCTTGCCACCATGGTTGACACTTCTGACGAGTGGATTATGAGCCGTGTTGGAATCAGAGAGAGACGAATTCTTAAACAGGACGGTTTGGGTACATCCTTCATGGGTGAGCAGGCCGTTAAAAAACTTCTTGAGACTACAGGAACCAGACCGGAGGAGATTGACATGCTTATCTGTGCAACAGTAAGCCCGGATATGCTTTTCCCTGCTACAGCAAACATTATCAGTGACAAATGTGGAATTCTCAATGCTTGGGGTTATGACATAAACGCAGGGTGCTGCGGTTTCCTTTTCAGTTTCCACACAGTTGCCAATTTTATTGAGAGCGGTAAATACAAGAAAGCGGTTCTTGTATGCGGTGAGCGTATGAGCGGTATGACAGATTATCAGGACAGGGCTACCTGCCCGTTGTTCGGTGATGCTGCCGTAGCAATGCTTATTGAGCCGTCCGATGATGCCAACCTTGGTATGCAGGATGCTATAATGCATGTGGACGGTGTAGGCCGCCATTATCTGTACCAGACTGCCGGCGGTTCATTGTACCCGCCTACACGCGAGACAGTGGAGAAGAGACAGCACTATATCCATCAGGAGGGTCAGCAGGTGTTCAAATATGCTGTATCCAGAATGGCAGATGTTTCAGTTGAGATGATGGAGAAACACTCCCTTACAGCAGATGATATTGCCTATTTGATCCCTCACCAGGCAAACTTGCGTATTATTGATGCAACCGGCAAGAGGATGGGATTGGCAACAGAGAAGATTTTAATTAATATAGAGAAGTTTGGAAACACTGCCGGAACCTCAATTCCATTGGCTTTGTGGGATTTCAAAGAAAAATTTAAGAAAGGTGATACCCTAATATTGTCGGCATTTGGTGCCGGATTTACATGGGGATCCATCCTTTACCGTTGGGCATATTAAAAAAATTGCTATATTTGCAGCCCTGGCCCTATAGTTCAAGGGATAGAACGAAAGTTTCCTAAACTTTAAATACAGGTTCGAGTCCTGTTGGGGCTACAAAAAAGCTGTTTAGATGTTTCAGTTGACAACTAAACAGCTTTTTTTATTACCTTTATCGGGAGTATGAAAAGGAAGATATTGCACATATTGGGTTCCCTTAATATTGGTGGTGCGGAGAATCTGGTTCTGGATCTGGCACGCCATGCCCTGAATGGGGAAGCCGGCAATATTGAGTTTCACCTTGTGTATATGCACCGGAGCAATGCAGATAGGGTTGAACTTTTTAATGAAGCATTTGCAGGGAGGGTGCAATATATCCCATGCAATAAGGGTGGTGCGGCTACATTAAAATTCATCCGTTTGCTCAGAAAATACATTGCAGCAAATGGTATTGAGCAGATTCATTGCCACAATAATATAGATGCCTATTGGGCTGCTCTGGCATCTTTGTTTACCGGGGTAAAGAAGCAGATGCTTTCAGTGCATGGCATGAACCTCAATTTCAGGTTCCTTGCAGGGAAAATGGGCTGTCTGCAAAAAATGGAAAAGTCACTTCTCTCCAAAATGGAGATAAAATATGTAAGCTCAGTTACAAAAGAGTTTTATGCACAACAGTATGGCTACAGGGAACTTTCTGGAGAAATCATCTACAATGGAGTGGACTGGAGCAGATTTATGGCATCCTCAAAACAGACCAATATAAAAGGAGAGCCTTGGCAACAACAAGGGAAGCCAATTTTTTTAATGGCAGGAAGTTTTTCTCCCGACAGCAGGTTGCAATCCCTCATCTGCAGAGCTCTGGCACAGATTTCCCAGCAGGACGGTGAGCTTCCTTTCATATTTTTATTTGCCGGGGCACAGCACCCAAAATACCCTGAGTTGTTTGAGGAGTGTGTGGAAATATGCAGGGAGGGAGGTCTGTTGGATAAGGAGATATTCTTTTTGGGGGCAAGGAAAGATGTGCCCGCAATTATGGCGGCAGCCAGCGGATATGTATATGCATCACAGAAAGATACCTTTGGACTCTCTGTAATTGAAGCGGCAGGGTACGGTTTGCCCGTAATATGTTCAGATATTCCGGCACTCAGGGAGGTGCTGGAGGAAGGCCGTTTTGGCAAGCTTCTGCCAAACACACAAAAGGATTTTGCAAGAGAAATAAAGGCGTTGTATGCAGCTGTAAGTTCAGGCAACGGACAGGAAGAAGTGCAAAATAATAAGGCAGAAAAGGTGAGGGAGCTATATTCAATAGAAAATTGCTTTGCAAACTATTACAATAAGAACTGGTAAAATGGAAGAAAACCACAAAAGGATAGCAAGGAACTCGGCCTATATGTATATTAGAATGATATTCATAATGGTCATTTCTTTATATACATCCAGAATTGTCCTCCAGATTTTGGGAGAGACAGATTTTGGAATATATACTCTTGTGGGGGGAATTGTCTCAATATTTACTGTCCTTTCCGGAAGTCTGTCGGGAGCAGTACAAAGATTCATGAATATAGGTTTGGGAGAGGGGGATATGAACAAAACCAGGGGATATTTTTCCCAGGCCCTTACAATCTTTGCAATGATATTCATTCTGTTTCTGGTAATTGGAGAGAGTGCAGGGCTTTGGTTTGTAAACAGTCAGCTGAATATTCCTGCAGAAAGGGAAGTTGCTACAATGTGGGTATACCAGTTCTCGTTGGTTGCTGTACTTTTTACCATTGTACAGATACCGTTCAGTGGAGTTGTAATTGCCCGTGAAAGATTTGGTTTCTTTGCCCTTTTGGGAATATTTGATGTGTGTGCAAGACTTGGTGTGGTAATCCTTATGAACATTTATGGTACTCCCGACAATCTTATCTGGTATGCCGCGGCAATAGCCATCATACAGATATCCCAAACCATTGCATATATGGTGTTTTCCCTTGTAAAGTTCCCGGAAAGTGTCCTAAGGTTCCAGTGGCAAAAGGGGTTGGTAGGGCAGATGCTCTCTTTTATGGGACTTTCATTTTGGGGAAATACAATGGTTACAATTACCCAACAAGGGGTAAATGTACTTTTGAACCTTTTTGGAGGTGCTCTGCTCAATGCCGCAACAGGTGTGGCCAGACAGGTAAATGTAGCTGTACTGAGAATGGTTGAGTGCATTACAACACCGGCAAGACCACAGATAATAAAATCATATGCAGCAGGCAATTACAGGGAGATGATTCTCCTGTTTGAGAAAAATTCAAAGTACTCCATAATGCTTATGGCTGTGTTGCTCTTTCCGTTAATTCTGGAGGCAGAATTTGTTCTTGGAATATGGCTCAAAGATGTTCCCCAGTATGCTGTTGTATTTACCCAAATAGTTTTGGTGGAGTCATTCTTTACGGTATTTTCATATGGAATGTCGGCAATAATAGTTGCGACAGGCAAACTCAAACACATGGAGGTATATGGCAGATTCATTACCCTTGCAGTACTTCCTATAGCCTATTTTGTACTTAAGGCCGGAGCGGCACCCGTGTGGGCACTTGTAATTTCCATGATGGCCCAGATGGTTTATGTGGTTTATCTGTTTGCAGATATGAGCCGTAAAATTTCATTAGATAAAAGGGGGTATTCAAAGAATGTGCTTCTTCCTGTAGGTATTCTGGTTTTAGCACTGGCAATATCTACTATCCCTGAATGCATTTTTATTCAGGAGGGGGTATTGAGGTTTTTTGTTGTAGGGTTTACAGTAGTTCTGGTTGCTGTTGCGGTTATTTGGAACTTCTGTCTGGATGCAAAAGAAAAGGAGTTTGTTTCCAAACTCCTTAAGCGGTAATTTATCCCACTATCTCGCTCCACAGGCGTCGCCCTTTCCAGTCTGAGTTGTTGGTCTGCTCAACCACATATTTTGCGGCATTTGCGCTAATGTTTACAAAAGACTCGCTGCGGCGTATCTCAATTTTTCCAATTCCTTTCTTGCCTACACCCAAAGAGGTCATCATCCTAATTAGTGTGCGGGCGGTTACGCTCTGTTTGCTTCCAATAGAAAGTTTTACCCATTTGAAACCTTTCTCACCACGTTTTGGAACGTATGCCGGAACATCCTCGGCCTCTGCTGTGGCACCTTTCTTTTTCTTCTCCACTACAATGTTAAGATCCGGTGCATTGCGGTAATAATCAAGGAATCTGTTGAACTCAACAGATAGGAACTTCTTGATAATCTCCTTACGGCTAAGGTCACTCCACTTCTCCTCAATAATTGAAAGATATGGTGCAATCTCCTCTTCCCTTACCTGAACGGCATTAATGTGGTCAATCATGGAGAGGAGCTGTTTAGAGCAAACCTCCTCGCCGGTAGGGAGCTTTGACATTGCAAATGTCTTGTTTATTATCTTCTCAATTCTGCGTATTTTGCTCTGCTCCTTGGTGTTGATAATTACAATGGATTTGCCTGTCTTGTCTGCACGGCCGGTTCTTCCGCTGCGGTGTGTATACTGCTCTACTTCATCGGGAAGATTATAGTTGATTACATGTGAGAGGTTATTTACGTCAATTCCCCTGGCTGCCACATCTGTTGCAACAAGCAGGCTAAGGCTCTTTTCCTTGAACCTTCTCATTACCTGGTCTCTCTGCTGCTGTGAGAGGTCTCCGTGAAGTGCATCTGCGTCGTACCCGTCTTTAATAAGTGCGCTTGCAATCTCACCGGTCTCCCTGCGGGTGCGGCAGAAAATGATTCCGTAAATATCCGGGTAATAGTCAACTACACGCTTAAGGGCAGGGTAGCGGTCTTTCTCGTGCACAACATAACAGTAGTGCTTTACATTATTGGAGCCGCTGTTCCTCAGGCCAACTTCCACTACCTGCGCATCCTTCATGTAGGTTTTTGCAATCTTCTCCACCTCCAAAGGAAGGGTTGCAGAGAATAGCAATACACGTTTCTCCTGTGGAACACTCTCCAGAATTGCATCTAAATCCTCCTTAAAGCCCATGTTCAGCATCTCATCAGCCTCATCAAGGATAAGTGTATGGATGCCGCTAAGGTCTACAGCTTTTCTACCTATCAAATCCAGCAATCTGCCGGGAGTGGCAACTACAATATGAGGAATCTTTTTGAGTGCCTTAATCTGGGGCTCAATTCCGGCTCCGCCATAAACATCTACAATACAGAAATCAGGCAAATATTTGGCATAGTTTCTCAAGTCCTGTGTGATCTGTTTGCACAGTTCCCTTGTAGGGCTGAGCACAAGCACTTGGGTATATCTGCCCAAATTGTGCTCTACAATTCTCTCCAATGCCGGAAGACCAAAAGCGGCAGTTTTTCCGGTTCCTGTTTGTGCAAGGCATACAATGTCTCCCTGCTCAGAAAGAAGTGTAGGGATTATTCTCTCCTGTACCGGAGTCGGTTTCTCAAATCCCATCTCCCCAATTGCCTTAATTATGTAGCTGTTAAGGCCCAGCTCCTGAAAAGTTTTTGATTCCATTTAATTTCTGTTGCCAATGGGAATGTACCCATCCAGCTTCCCGACAGGTGGAAATTCCCTGTTGTGAGGCTGTATAAAGTCATGCCCAATAATTTTGCGGCAAAAGTAGTGAAAATGCACCATATAACCTACTGTCCGTTCCAGCCTCTGTTGAATCCCTCCACAATATTTGGCCAATAGACAACAATTATATAGATGAGAAAGAAGATGGCCAGAGCGGCCATAAAAATGGCGGCATCGCGCCAGAAGTTTGTGCCTAATCTTTTCATAACATTGTTTTTTTATTGGTATAAGTTTTGTCTTGTTGTAAAAGTAAATGTTGCGCAGAAGAAACTGTTTCTGAAAAAGAAAAATATTCAACCTTGCATTAAAGTTTTTCTTTTTTGGGAATTTCCCAGTTGTAAGATCTCTGCTGCTATCCGTTTATAAACGTTTATATACGGATAAATGCGGTTAAAGTATTATCTTTGTAAGGATGGGGAGAACTCTCGCCAGTAATAAAAAGGAAAGAGTATGAAGCTTAGACATATTGGAATTTTTGGTAAGAGAAACGTGGGAAAAAGTTCTCTTATAAACATGTTGTTGGGGCAGGAAGTTGCCATTGTTTCGCCACAGGCCGGTACAACTACAGACCCGGTGAAAAAGAGGATGGAGATTCCAGATATAGGACCTATACAGCTGATTGATACAGCCGGTGTGGATGATTTGGGTGAAGTTGGAGCCAAGAGGGTTGAAAAGAGCCTCAAGGTTATTGATGAGATTGATATGGCCATTCTTGTCTTTACGCAGAATGTTTTCGGGAAGGAGGAAAAGGACTTGCTGCTAAAGTTCAAAGAGAATGATGTGCCTGTTGTGGTGGTGCATAACCAGTCTGATCTGGTGCCGCTGGATTGCGGAGTTGCAGGGGATCTTACTAACATGTACGGTTGTGATGTGCTTGAGTTCTCTTGCCGCATGACAGATGAGCAGGAGCAGAGGGATGCTGTGGATATGCTTATGGCATTTATTGTAAAGGGGCTTCTTTTGAGTGGCCGTGAGAGGACAATTATGGAGGGGCTTGTAGAGGAGGGTGACAATTTTGTACTGGTGTGCCCTATAGATTCTGAGGCTCCTGCCGGGCGTCTTATTTTGCCTCAGGTTATGGCCATAAGGGATATTTTGGATAATGGTGGTGTTGCAACGGTGCTTCAGCCGGAGCAGCTGGAAGGGTATCTGCAGAAATGCGGTGTGTTGCCTGTGGATGGGACTTGTGGTGTAGATGGCCCGGCTGCCTGTGATGGCGCTTCCGCTACCTTGGAGACTGGCGCTGCAGGTTGTGTCCAGCGCCCAAAAATGGTGGTCACCGACAGTCAGGTGTTCAAGCAGGTTGCTGCAATTGTGCCGCAGGAGTTGCCACTTACAAGCTTCAGCGTACTGATGGCCCGTGCCAAAGGTAATTTCCAGGAGTATATAAAGGGCGTTTCGGCCATTGATAATCTTAAGGAAGGTGACAATATTCTAGTTTTGGAATCATGCACCCACCATACCTCTTGCGATGATATCGGTCGTGTAAAGATTCCTGCCATGCTGCAGAAAAAAAGCGGTTGCAAGCTCAACTTTACATTTGTTTCCGGCCTGGATGAACTCCCTCCGTTGGATGGTTTCTCTTTGGTCCTTCAATGCGGTGGCTGTATGGTCACTGCCCGTCAGCTGAACAACCGCATTAAAAAAGTAATATCTGCCGGAATCCCTGTAACCAACTATGGCATGTGCATTGCCTATGTAACCGGAATCTTTTCCCGCGCAGTTACGTTGTCCTTTTGTACAACTGACTGATTTATAGTGAAATAAAAATTACAGAATTATAAAAGTTGTAAAGAATTAAAAATTAACACATTGATTTATAATGAGTTGTACAAAAGGACAACGTAACTTGGCACTGCAGCTGAAGCTGCAGCATAGGGGGCCGCAGGTGTATTTCAGGGGGCTTATTGAGATTTCCAACAAGTGCAGGAAAAATTGTCTGTATTGTGGAATCAGAGGAGGGAACTGCAATGTGCAGCGGTATGAGATGACAGATGAGCAGGTGCTTGCCGAGGCTCAGTTTGCCCTTGATGCAGGGTACGGTTCAGTTGCAATTCAGGGAGGTGAGCGCTCAGACAGTGCGTTTGTGGAGAGGATTACCCGTCTGGTGAGTCTGATCAGGCAGCTGCAGCCAGGAGGCAATCCGCAGGATGTGCTCAACTGCAGTAGGGCCATAACTGCGCCACCGCAGAATGAACTTGGAATCACCCTCTCTCTTGGCGAGCAGCCCCTTGAGGTGTACAAGGAGTGGATGAAAGCGGGAGCTACAAGGTATCTGCTTAGAATTGAGGCCTCCAACAAGGAACTTTATGAAAAGATCCACCCCGGTTTTGCCTATACCGGAAGCAATGCAAAAGATGCCATTAACCACTCATACGAGAGGAGGGTGCAGGCCCTGCATGACCTTAAAACCGCCGGCTACCTCCTTGGTAGCGGCATAATGATAGGATTGCCGTTCCAGACCCGCCAGCATCTGGATGAGGACCTAAAGTTCCTGAAGGAGCTGCAGGTGGATATGGTGGGCATGGGCCCATATATCCCACACAAAGATACCCCACTTGGCCAGATAGTCTCCCACTGGAGGGAAGGAACTCCTCTTCCCGACAACTTTTTACAAATGCCACCTTGCCAAAATGTAGATTCACAGATTAGTGCATGGGATCCGGAAAAGGGCAGGGATTTGTCGGGAGGGTACAGCTTGCACCAATTGGCTCAGCTGCCAAGAGGGGACTTCTGGAATTTGTCGGGAAGAGAATTGTTGGAAGAGTGCCTTGATATGATTGCAAGGCTGAGGATTCTTATGCCGCACATAAACATTGCGGCAACCACGGCGCTGCAGGTGCTTGACCCTATGGGGAGGGAAAAGGGACTTATGTGCGGGGCAAATGTGATAATGCCAAATATGACCGAGACTTCGCTCAGGGGAAACTACTCCCTTTATGAAGGTAAGCATGGTGTGGAGGATGATGCAGCCTCTACAAGAGATAAATTGCTGGAAAATCTTCATGAGCTAGGGGTGCCAGTAGGGTGGAATTTGAGAGGGGACTGGAGGTGAAGAATCCCCAGGTGGAACTATTCCTAAAAACTTTCTTTTTTTTGGGAAAAATTCTATATTTTTGTGCGGTCTTTACCTATATTGACAATATTTATAACCATATATTAATATAATTTTCAATTATGTCAGAAATCAAAAGAGTTTATCGTTTTGGCGGTAGAACAGCCGACGGCGATGGCAGCATGAGAAACCTTCTTGGCGGTAAAGGTGCAAACCTTGCTGAGATGTGTAAACTGGAGATTCCGGTTCCTGCAGGTTTTACTATTACAACTGATTGTTGTACTGAGTATTACAAAAATGGTTGTAACTACCCTAAAGAGCTTGAGGCTGAGGTTAACGCTGCAATGGCAGCTACTGAGGAGATCATGGGTATGAAATTTGGTGATCCTACTTCTCCACTTCTTGTTTCTTGCCGTTCAGGTGCCAGAAGCTCTATGCCTGGTATGATGGAGACCGTTCTTAACATTGGTCTTTGTTCAGCTACCATCCCTGTTCTTATTGCTAAAACAGGTAATCCTCGTTTTGTTTATGATGCTTACAGACGTCTAATTATGATGTACTCTGACGTTGTAATGGAGAAAGCTGAGGGTATTGAGCCTGAGGAGGGCAACGGAATTAGAGTTCAGTTGGACAGAATGCTTGCTAAAGTTAAGAAAGAGAAAGGTTATGCTTCAGATACAGACCTTACTACTGAGGACTTGCAGCAGCTTTGCGAGGATTTCAAGATTAGAATTAAACAGGAGCTAGGCAAACCATTCCCAGACGATGCTTACGAGCAGCTATGGGGCGGTATCGGTGCCGTTTTCAAATCATGGAACGGTAAGAGAGCTATTGCATACAGAAGAATTGAGGGTATTCCAGATGAGTGGGGTACAGCTGTAAACGTACAGTCAATGGTATTCGGTAACATGGGTGACAACTCTGCTACAGGTGTTGCTTTCTCAAGAAACCCAGCTACCGGTGAGAACAAATTCTACGGTGAGTGGTTGATCAACGCTCAGGGTGAGGACGTAGTTGCTGGTATCAGAACTCCTAACCCATTGAACGAGGCTACCAAGAATGAGCACAACAAGGAGCTTGCTTCTTTGGAGACTGCTATGCCTGCTGTTTATGCTGAGTTGGATCAGATTCAGAAAAACCTTGAGGCTCACTTCCACGATATGCAGGATATTGAGTTCACTATCCAGGATGGCAAACTTTGGATGCTACAGTGCCGTGTAGGTAAGAGAACCGGTCTTGCTGCTTTGAATATGGCAATGGATATGCTTGCTGAGGGTCTTATCGATGAGAAAACTGCTGTAATGCGTGTTGCTCCTGCACAGTTGGACGAGCTTCTTCACCCAATCCTTAACCCAGCTGCTGAGAAGAAAGGTACTGTAATTGCACAGGGTCTTCCTGCTGGTCCTGGTGGTGCTGTAGGTAAAATCGTTTTCACTGCAGAGGAGGCTGTTGGGGCTGCTGGAAGAAAGGAGAAAGTTATCCTTGTTCGTGAGGAGACTAACCCAGAGGATGTAGAGGGTATGCGTGCTGCTGACGGTCTTTTGACTGCTCGCGGTGGTATGACTTCACACGCTGCTCTAGTAGCTCGCGGTTGGGGTAAATGCTGTATCGTAGGTTGCGATGCTCTTCACATCAACATGCTTAACAGAACTTTGACAATCGGTGATAAAGTATACAACGAGGGTGATATCTTCTCATTGAACGGTAGCAAAGGTTACGTTTATGATGTAGCTATTGATACTATGGACGCTTCAGAGAACCCACGCTTTGTTGAGTACATGAAGATTGTTGACAAATACCGTGTTCTTGGTGTACGTACAAATGCTGATAACCCTCAGGATGCTCAGACTGCTATCAACTTTGGTGCAGAGGGTATCGGTTTGTTCCGTATCGAGCACATGTTCTACGGTGAGAACTCAGAGGCTCCTCTATCAAAACTACGTAAGATGATCCTTTCTAACTCAGAGGCTGAGAGACGTCAGGCACTTGCTGAGTTGGAGCCATACGTTAAAGAGGCAGTTAAAGGTACTATGAAAGTTCTTGACGGCAAGCCTGTAACCTTCCGTCTTCTTGACCCACCTTTGCATGAGTTCGTTCCTGAGACTAAAGAGAAAATTGAGGAGATGGCTGCAGAGTTTGGTATAACTACAGAGGATATCAAGAAACGTGGTGAGGCTCTACACGAGGTTAACCCTATGATGGGTCACCGTGGTGTACGTCTTGGTGTAACTTATCCAGAGATTTCAGAGATGCAGTTCCACGCTATCTTCACTGCAACTGCTGAGTTGATTAAAGAGGGCTTCACTCCACAGCCTGAGATCATGGTTCCTGTAACTGTTTCAGTTAAAGAGTTGGATTTCCAGAAAGTTCTTTGCGACACTGTTCACGCTGCTGTTGAGGCAGAGCAGGGTGTTAAGATCGTTTACCTATACGGTACAATGATTGAGATTCCTAGAGCTGCTATCCTTGCTGACGAGATGGCTAAGACTGCTCAGTTCTTCTCATTCGGTACTAACGACCTTACCCAGATGACCTTCGGTTTCTCACGTGACGATATCGGCGGCTTCATGGGTGACTACCTAAGCAAGAAGATCCTTCCTGCAGACCCATTCCAGACTTTGGACAGAGGTTCAGTAGGCAAACTTGTTGAGATGGGTATCAAAGGCGGTAGATCAACTAACGCAAAACTTAAAGTTGGTATCTGCGGTGAGCACGGTGGTGATCCTGACTCAGTAGAGTTCTGCCACTTGGCTGGAATGAACTACGTATCATGTTCTCCATTCCGTGTTCCAATTGCACGTCTTGCTGCTGCACAGGCTGCAATCAAACACAACGCTCAGAACTAATTCTAGCATAAAATAAAAAAGCCCACCTTAATGGTGGGTTTTTTTATGCCCACCCATTGTGACGTCGTCCCAATGGGCAAATTCCGTGTCAAACACCAAAACACAAGCAACAGCAACAAAAAAATCCCATGAGAGCCATAAAACTCTCATGGGTGTTTTTTTGTTGACTGTAGCAGCCGGAGATGCTTTATTCCGGCTGCGGTGCTTCTAAATATATTCTAGTACATATATTTCACACCCTAAAATAACAGCACAACTACTTACTCCTCTTAAGGCACCTCTTTACAAAAGAGTAGTCCACATGCAAAAGAGAAGAAATATGCCTCATCCTGCAGTTCGTCTCCCTATACAGAGTCACAATCAGCTCAATAATTTCCTCCCTGCTGAGATTATTGAGTTCTCTTCCCTCAAGCAACCGGCCAGCCTCTGCAGTGAGCCTTTCCATCGGCCATGTTTCCCACTTTGAATCCTTAGGGATAACATCAGAACGTTGCACAGACCTCTTGTTCACAAAACCTAAAAATTCATCATAACCCTCAAACATGCTATCCACCATACTCGTATCCACATCTATACAAGAACAAAGCTGCAGATAATTCTCATACCCAATAGGGATATCTTTCTTCTCATCACTATAATGCATCAAAGCAGATGACCACCTATAATCCTCAGCGCGCCCACTCGCACCAGCAACAACAGGATTCCGCAAAATATAAATGCTACTCAAAAGAGCCCATTCCTCAGACCTTTTACACGCACTAGAAAATGGAGTAGCAAACACCTTATTACTATTCTTGTATTTCTTATTGTACCACCGGGAATAACTCTTCAAAGTCTCCCTCATAAATTCAGATACACATAGAGTATTCACCAGAAAATGCGCATGATTTCCCATCAATGCAAACTCCATCACCTTGCTGTCATACTCTTTACTCATCCTGTCAATCCTCCTCAGAAGCTCATAATTGTCTTCATCATCATAAAACACAGTGTACCTTCCGTTAGCTCTGAAATACACATGAATAATCCCTTCCTGCTCTCTAACCCTTTTATTCATATCAAATCAATTTTGTGCAAAATACTAAAAGCAAAGAATATAAAGCTTATTTTAAACGGATATAAATGTTTAATTCGGTTCCTTTATGACGACGTCAAAAAGGTCAAAAATAAAAAAGCCCCGCAGCACAGCCGCGGAGCTCCCTTATCAATAGGTATAAGAAACCTAATCACTATTTAGCAGCACACCATTTGCGTGCGTTGATGAACATCTCAATCCATGGAGTGATCTCCTGGGTGCGGAGCTCAGCAGGGTAGTGGGCCCAGTTCCAAGGGCGCAAGCAGCGCTCTGGGTGAGGCATCATTGCCAAGTGACGGCCGTCTGTGCTGCAGACACCGGCAATACCCTCAGGTGAACCGTTAGGGTTAGCAGGGTAAGCACTGTAGTTGTCACGGGCAGCTACATTGAAGTGCTCCATCCCTGCAGGGAACGAGAATTTACCCTCACCGTGGGCAACCCAGATACCAAGTTTGCTGCCAGAAAGGCTGCGCAACATGATAGATGGGCTATCCTCAATTGTAACACCCACAAACGCACTCTCATATTTATGAGAATTGTTGTGAACCATCTTAGGAGAAAGCTCACGTGCAGTTGGGGTAAGAAGACCAAGTTCAGCCATAAGCTGACAACCGTTACATATACCCAAACTCATTGTATCCTCCCTTGCATAGAATGCATCAAGGGCAGCCTTAGCTTTGGCATTGTACAAGAATGCACCAGCCCAACCTTTGGCAGAACCAAGGGTATCAGCATTAGAGAAACCACCCACAAATACAATCATCTTAACCTCCTCCAAAGTCTCGCGGCCTGAGATAAGGTCTGTCATATGCACATCCTTAACTCTGAAACCTGCAAGGTGAAGAGCCCAAGCCATCTCACGGTCACCGTTTGAACCCTTCTCACGGATAATTGCAGCCATAGGGGCATCAGCAGCAGGAGCCAACGCAGCACCTCCATCAACTGAACAAGCAACACCCTCATAAGAAGCCAACGAACCGGTAAAGCTCTCAGGGAATTTGTAAACAAGAGGCTGAGCCTTATAATTCTGGAAACGCTCTTTAGCACAAGTTTCACCAACCTGACGGATGTCAAACAAGTAAGAAGTCTTGTACCAAACATCTCTCAATGCATCAATATCCAAAGAAACTGCATCAGCAGCACCAAAGCCTGTAATGACAACTTTGCGTGCTGGCAGATAATTACCAATAACGTATGCTTTTGCACCGGTAGCCTCAACCTCTGCAGCAACAGGAGTAGAAACTACATTAATATATTCAGCAACCTGAGCAAGCTTCTCATTTGCAACCTGAACAAGAACACCAGGAGTCTCAGAGAACAACGCCTTGAAAATAGAATCTGTACCGTTAGAAGAACCCCAAGCCTCAGACAACATCTGAAGGGTACGTCCGTTAACAGCCAAACCGCCGTTTACATTAGCAAAGCACATCTCCAAAGCCGCAGTAACCATACCACCGGCAGAAATGTCATGACCAGCAAGTACAAGACCCTCTGAAACCAGTTTCTGAACAGCAGCAAAGGCAGCACCAAAGTACTCAGTATTCTCAACATCCGGAGCAACATTGCCAACCTGGCCTGTAACCTGGGCAAAAGCAGAACCGCCAAGAGGGAAAGCCTCTTTAGCAGCAGGAGCCTCAGCCTCACCCTCAGGGGTAAATCCTGCACTAGCAGGACCATTTACAAATGGAATGTAAAGCAATGAACTGTCGGGATTATTCTGCAAGTTAGGATGAACAATCTTGTTTATATCCTCCACAGGTGCTACGGTAGAGATGATTACAGTACCAGGGGAAAGCACTTTTTCTCCCGACGGGTATTTCTGGGTCATACTCATACTGTCTTTTCCGGTAGGGATGTTAATGCCAAGGGCACATGCAAAATCACTGGCACCCTTAACTGCCTTGTAAAGGCGTGCATCCTCACCCTCGTTGCGGCAAGGCCACATCCAGTTTGCACTTAGGGATACACCTTTAATGCCGTCTTTCAAAGGAGCCCAAACTACATTTGTAAGGGCCTCTGAGATAGCCATGCGTGAACCGGCTGCAGAATCAACCAAGGCAACCATAGGGGCATGACCCATAGAGGTTGCAATACCCTCCTTATTATTATATCCTACTGCAGTAACACCAAGGTTGTTCAAAGGCAACTGAATCTCACCGCAAGTCTGCTGGCCTGCAATAAGACCTGTAACCGAACGGTCAACCTTGTTTGTCAACCAGTCTTTACAAGCAACGCTCTCAAGCTGTAGAACCTGGCCAACATAGTACTCAAATTTGGCAGGATCGTAAGCAATAGGGGCAAATCTGTACTCGGCAGTGCTGTCCTTCATATAAGTTTTAGGAGCACTTCCAAACATATCCTTCATGGCAAGGTCAATTGCAGCCTCACCAGTTTTCTCATTGCGCAAAGTAAAGTTGTGCTCACCTGTAGTCTCACCGATAACATACATAGGGGCACGCTCACGCTCAGCAATAGCCTTAAGCTCTGCAATATCCTTCTCCTGCATAACAAGACCCATTCTCTCCTGGCTCTCGTTTCCAATAATCTCCTTAAGTGAAAGGGTAGGGTCACCTACAGGCAGTTTGCTGATATCAATATTACCACCGGTCTCCTCTACAAGCTCAGACAAACAGTTAAGGTGTCCGCCAGCACCGTGGTCGTGTACACTTATAATAGTATTGTTGTCAGACTCAGCAACTGCACGGATAGCATTGTAAGCTCTCTTCTGCATCTCAGGGTTAGAACGCTGGATTGCATTAAGCTCAATGGCATTTGCATACTGGCCGGTATCAACGCAACTTACTGCGCCACCACCCATACCAATACGGTAGTTGTCACCACCAAGAAGAACAACCTTGTCTCCAACAGCAGGGGTCTCTTTAAGGGCGTCACGTTTCTTGGCATAACCTACACCACCTGCCAACATTATAACTTTATCAAAACCGAATTTTCTCTGAGCTTCAAGCTCTGCAGTAAGCAAACTTCCGCAGATGATACACTGGCCGAATTTGTTTCCAAAATCTGAAGCACCGTTAGAAGCCTTTGTAAGGATCTCCTGAGGGCTCTGGTATAGCCATGGACGGGCAGGGGTTTTCTCCCAGTCACGCTCTACTGCCATTGCTGCTGCACATGATGCATCAGAAAGGTCTGCTGCACCTTTGCCAGGCTCGGTGCTTAGCTGAGGGTTAACACCTGCAGTTGCCTCTACACCCTCACCAAATCTTGGGTATGAAGTCATGTAACAAGCGGTACCAGCTATCGGGAAGCTACCTTTACCACCAGCAATACGGTCTCTGATCTCTCCGCCTGAACCGGTTGCAGCTCCGTTGAAAGGCTCAACAGTGGTAGGGAAGTTGTGGGTCTCGGCTTTTAGTGAGATTACAGTCTCAGCCTCTCTGGTTACAAACTCAGATGGCTGGCTTCCGCTGGTAGGGTGGAACATTGCCACTTTAGGACCCTCAAGGAATGCGCAGTTGTCTTTGTATGCACTTACAATAAGGTTCGGATTCTCTTTTGAGGTCTTCTTAATCATGTTGAACAATGAGCTCTCCATCTCCTTGCCGACGATGATGAATACTCCACCAAAGATTTTATGGCGGCAGTGCTCAGAGTTTACCTGAGAGAAACCGAATACCTCACTGTCTGTAAGGCCGCGGCCAAGTTTCTGGCTAAGACCTTTAAGGTACTCTATCTCCTCAGGGTTAAGGGCAAGACCCTCCTGTTTGTTGTATGCCTCAAAATCCTCTATATAGATAACCGGATCCGGCTGTTTGTCTATAGTGTAAATCTCCTGGTCAAGACCTTTATAGAATCTCTGAAGCATCTTGTCATACTGAGGATCCTCGCTCTCAGTAGGGAAGAACTCCTCCATACGCTCAATGCCACAGATGTTCATGTTCTGTGTAATCTCAACTGCTGTTGTACTCCAAGGGGTAATCATCTCACGTCTTGGACCCACAAAGTTGCCGCTTACAGTCTCTCCCTCCAATAGGGTGGCGTTGCCAAACAACCACTGCAAGGCGCTTATATTCTCTTGAGACAGTGTCTCTTTAGCCTTAACGGCTATAACCGTACCATTACCGGCACCAAAGAATAAAATCATAAGTGTTGT
>JAZTYE010000003.1:0-1606 GCA_045636765.1 Candidatus Egerieisoma sp. | reverse complement strand
GGTGGAATGTATTCGCATTTGTGCCAGCTGCAGAATTATAAATAAGATATATAAACTAAAACCTAATAGATATTATGGACAGATCGTTAAACAAAATTCTGGAAGAGAGTTTCAGGAAAAATTGGGACTGCCCTGCTCTTTCTGATTTTAAAGGCGTTACTTTGTATTACAGGGATGTTGCAAGGAGGATTGAGAAGCTTCATATCATTTTTGAAACCTGTAATGTTAAAAAAGGTGACAAGATTGCAATATGTTCGAGAAACCAGGCCAACTGGGGTGTTGTATTCCTTGCATGTATCACTTACGGCGCTGTTCCCGTTCCAATTTTGCACGAGTTCAAACCGGGCAACGTACATCACATTGTAAACCACTCGGATTCAAGGGTGCTGTTTGTTGGAGATATGGTTTGGGAGAATCTATCTGAGAGTGAGATGCCTGATTTGGAGGCTATAATCCTTATCAATGACTTTTCTTTGCTATGCTCAAGAAGTGAGGAGATTACCCATGCGAGGGAGCATCTTAATGAGGAGTTCGGTAAGAAATATCCAAAGAGCTTCGGACCTGAGAATATCAGTTATCATAAGGAGACCAGTGGTGAGGAGCTTGCAATGATCAACTATACAAGCGGTACATCAGGTTTCTCCAAAGGTGTTATGATCCCTTATAGGGCATTGCTTTCCAATGTATTGTTTGGCCAGGAGGTTGTTCCTATGATCAACAACAAGTCAAATGTGGTTTCAATGCTTCCTACAGCGCATATGTATGGAATGATGTTTGAGTTCCTGTTTGAGATGACCGTGGGTGCGCACGTGCATTTCCTTACAAGAATTCCAAGCCCAAGAATCATTATGGAGGCGTTTGCTACAATCCAGCCTGATGTGATCATTTCTGTTCCGCTTATCATTGAGAAGATATACAAGCAGAAGCTTCAGCCTATCCTTAACAAGACCAGCATGAAAGTGCTTTTGAAGCTTCCTCTTATTGACCAGATGCTGCAGGAGAAGATCAAGGGTGAGCTTGTTAAGACTTTTGGCGGCAAGTTCTATGAGATTATTGTTGGTGGTGCTGCTTTCAACAAGGAGGCTGATGAGTTCTTCAACAAGATAGGTTTCCCTTATACTGTAGGTTATGGTATGACAGAGTGTGCCCCTATCATCTCTTATGCTGCATGGGACCAGGCAAAATTGTTCTCTTGCGGTAAGGCTGCTCCAAGAATGGAGATAAGGATTGATTCTTCTGACCCTGCAAATATCCCTGGTGAGATTCAGGTAAGAGGTGCAAATGTGATGTTGGGTTACTACAAGAATGATGAGGCAACTGCCGAGTCATTTACTGAGGACGGCTGGATGAGAACCGGTGATATGGGTGTTATTGACCAGGACGGTTATCTGTTCATCAAGGGTAGATGCAAGAGCATGATTCTTGGCCCTTCAGGTCAGAATATTTATCCGGAGGAGATTGAGAGCGCAATCAATACCATGCCATATGTAATAGAGTCTTTGGTTATTGATGCTGCAGGCAAGCTTGTGGCACTTGTGTATCCTGATATGGAGGCCGCAGGCAAGGATGGTATGGACAAGGCTGCCGTACTTAAGAAAATGGAAGA
>JAZTYE010000002.1:0-3399 GCA_045636765.1 Candidatus Egerieisoma sp. | reverse complement strand
GGTTCCTTGAGAGGATATTACCCATAGAGGCCCTTCCCTTAACAGCAAGATCTGCAAAATCATACTCAAAAATAAGTTTCTTGAGCTTTGGCCTAGGTTTAAGGAACACCTTAAGTACCTCAGCCTCGCCGTTTGGATTTGCAGAGAACCATACAAGGGTTGAATCCGGTTTGCCCTGGGTTACATCATACCATTTGTCCCTTGTAACGCTGGTAACTGAGAATCTTTTTGCATATACTGTTCCTGTTGAACCGTCTGCAGAATATTTTCCATCCTTGTACACTGCATTATATATTGTACGGGCATCATTCTTCACAAACACTGCTGCATGGATAATATCTTTGCCCACAAAGGCCTTGTTCTGCACTTTTGTAACAATATATTTTCCGTTTTTAAGGAATACAATTATATCGTCAATATCTGAGCACTCACATAGGTACTCTGCATTCTCGTCCTTCTTGAGGTCTGTTCCAACAAAGCCCTCAGAACGGTTCACATACAGTTTGGCATTTGCCACAACAACTTTGGTAGCTTCAATTGTCTCAAAATTGCCAACCTCTGTAAGTCTTGGATATTTTGCCCCATATTTCTTCTTGAGCTTCTGGAAATACGCAATTGCGTACTCTACCAAATGGGCAAGGTTATTCTGCACAACCTTCATCTCCTCCTCCAGTTTGGCAATTTTCTCATCAACTGCCTTAACATCAAATTTGGAAATTTTGCGCACCGGCTTCTCAACAAGCTTAAGGATATCTTCCATTACAATTGGTCTGCGCACCAAATGCTGGAACTCCTTCATTTTGGCATGTACATCCTCAAGCTGGGCCTCCCATGTTCTGGCTTCCTGCTCCAATATACGGTAAACCTTGTTCTCAAAGAAAATCTTCTCCAAAGAGAAATAATGCCACTCATTCTCCAGCTCACCCATCCTTATCTGAAGTTCCCTGCGCAAAAGCTCCTTTGTATAGTCTGCACTGTAACGGAGAATCTCATCCACCCCAATAAAATGAGGGTGTTTGTCCATAATCACACAAGCATTTGGGGAGATGGAAACCTCACAGTCTGTGAAAGCATAAAGGGCATCAATGGTTTTGTCGGGAGAAATGTCATTATGCAGATGGATTACAATCTCTGCATTGGCTGCAGTGTTGTCATCAACCTTCTTTATCTTAATCTTACCCTTGTCATTTGCCTTAAGGATACTCTCTATAATTACAGAGGTACTCTTTCCAAATGGGATCTCTGTAATTACAAGGGTCTTCTTGTCCAGTTTTGAAATCTTTGCGCGTACCTTCACTGCACCACCACGCAATCCTCTGTTGTATTTGCTGCAATCTATCAGACCACCTGTAGGGAAATCGGGATAAAGCTCAAACTCCTCCCCTTTATAGTGGGCAATTGCAGCGTCAATTACCTCGTTGAAGTTGTGTGGAAGAATCTTTGATGCAAGACCAACAGCAATACCCTCAACACCCTGAACAAGCAGCAGAGGAAATTTTACCGGAAGATTTACCGGTTCCTGATTACGTCCGTCATAAGAGTTCATCCACTCAGTGGTCTTAGGATTGAAGACAACCTCTTTTGCAAACTCACTCAAACGGGCCTCTATATAACGGGGTGCAGCAGCACTGTCACCTGTAAGGATATTTCCCCAGTTACCCTGGCAATCCACAAGGAGATCCTTTTGTCCAAGCTGCACAAGTGCATCTCCAATAGAAGCATCTCCATGAGGGTGATACTGCATTGTCTGACCAATAATATTTGCAACCTTGTTGAAACGGCCGTCATCTATATTCTTCATTGCATGCATGATACGTCTCTGCACCGGTTTGAAACCGTCAGAGATGTGCGGCACGGCACGCTCCAGTATTACATAAGAGGCGTAATCAAGAAACCAGTCCTTGTACATTCCGGTAAGCTTGTACTTATTGTCCCCGTCATGTATAAGCTTTTCATATTTTCCGGTTCCGTTGCCCCCTTCTTGTTCCTGTGCAACCTCCTCTACAATATCCTCCCTGTCAACAACTTCATCTTCTTGCATAATATCATTGTCTCTTATATGAAATCTTCTCTATTCCTTATATCCTTTATTCTCAACTGAAGGTTGGCAATTCCCCTATAATAGTTTTCCGCAATTGAATAGCAGATATCCACCGGATTGCCTCCCTGCATATGGCTGAAGTGCTCACTCTTGTTAAACGCAATGGCCGAAATGTATCTGTATGGCTCATCCTCCTGAATAAGCTCAAGTTTAAGGTGGCCGTTGTCGCTTCCCACTACCCTTCCGTTTCCATTGTCGTATACATTCTCGGTTACAAACACTGGAGAACTGTTACCGGGTCCAAAAGGCTGGAACTGTTTCAAAATTCTAAAGAATTTAGGGGTAATTTGTTTGAAATCAAGGAATGAATCTATGTTTACAATAGGCGTAAGAATCTCTTTTGTAATCTTCTTGGCAACAAAATCCTCAAATCTCTGAGAGAACTCCGCCAGATTCTCCTCTTTAAGGGTCATGCCCGCAGCGTACATGTGGCCTCCAAAGTTCTCTAGAAGATCCGAGCAGCTTTCAATTGCCTCATACAGGTCAAAACCAGGGATACTTCTTGCAGAACCGGTTACAAAACCGTTTGAATTGGTAAGAACAATTGTTGGCTTGTAATACGCCTCAACCAAACGGCTTGCAACAATACCTACCACACCCTTATGCCACTGCGAGTTATACACTACAGTAGATTTTCTCTTCTCAAAGTCCGGAGAACGTTTTACCATCTCAATTGCCTCCACGGTAATCTCACGGTCTACATTCTTGCGCTCGTTGTTATGGACATTTATCTCTTTACCAATATTTAGGGCATCCTCCTCCCGTCTTGAGGTAAGCAGATCAACCGCCATCCTTCCGCTCTCCATTCTGCCCGCTGCATTTATTCTTGGTCCTATCTTAAATACTATGTCGTCAATGGAAATTGTATGCTTTTCAAGTCCGGAAAGCTTTATCATGGAAAGCAGTCCCTTTCTTGGGGCCTCGTTCAGCTGTTTAAGGCCATAGAAAGCCAGCACCCTGTTTTCACCTGTAACAGAAACAAGGTCTGTAGCAATACTTACAGCCACCAAATCAAGCAGATTCACAATCTGCTCAAAAGGAATACCATATTTCTTTGCATACCCCTGTACCAGTTTGAATCCTACTCCACATCCCGACAAATCATCAAAAGGATAATGGCAATCCTCCCTCTTTGGATCAAGAATGGCAGCTGCCTGTGGAAGGGTTTCGTCGGGAAGATGGTGGTCACATATAATGAAATCTATCCCTCTCTCCTTGGCATATTGCACTTTTTCAACAGCTTTAATACCACAATCAAGTGCAATTATAAGGGTATATCCACCCTCATGTGCCCAGTC
>JAZTYE010000001.1:0-9286 GCA_045636765.1 Candidatus Egerieisoma sp. | reverse complement strand
ATTGTGGACATCTTTCTCGCCTCGTTTTTGACATAAAATAATAAATTAGATGAAACGCGTTTCATCTAATTTACTACATCTTTCTATTTATCAATGCGTTATATAGGGTATCACCAACCGTTTTTGTCCACATTACCTTTTATTTTGATAGTATAATAACACCATAAAAGAAAAAAGCATCTGCAAATTTTTGCAAATGCTTTTCTTGATTTGTCGGGATACTCCGACTCGAACGGAGGACCCCCTGCTCCCAAAGCAGGTGCGCTAACCAACTGCGCCACATCCCGATTCCTTATTTCAATTACTTTCTGTGTGAAAGCGGATGCAAAGGTAGGTATATTTTTTAATTATCCAAACTTTTTCAACAAAAAATCATAAAAATTAACAAAATCACAGATTTTTGCCTGAATAGATACCTAAAATTAGGGGTTGAGAGAGAGGTTTTTTGTTGTTTATTTTGTAATAGTTATTATCTGATAAATGTTAATGCGGAAAAATTAAACGTTTTTCTTTTAACAGGCGTTATATAAAGTACTACAAGTTTAATAATTAAATTTAGAAAATATGATTGACATTTCTGTAAACTACATGGGGTTGAAGCTCAAATCCCCTTTTATTGCTGCCAGTAGCGGTTATACGGCAGATGTGGAGAAGATTGTAGCATTAGCTCGCAGCGGTGCTGGAGCAATTGTTCTAAAGTCCCTTTTTGAAGAGCAGATAAGCAATGAGATTGGATTTTTGGAGGGAGCCGGGACAGAACATACAGAAACACTGGATTATTTGCACAGATATGTTAAAGATCACTCTCTGGAGCAATATCTGGAGCTTATCAGAACAGCCAAGAAGGAGAGCGGGATTCCTGTCATAGCCAGTATTAACTGCTTCTCTCATAAAGGATGGGTAGATTTTTCAAAAGAGATAGAGAAGGCTGGAGCAGATGCCTTGGAATTGAACATTTATGCATTGCCTTTGAGCAGCAATAAAACAAGTGTGGAGATTGAGGTGGAATATCTTAAAATTGTGAGGAGCATTACAGACTCCATAAAGATTCCGGTTGCAGTTAAATTGGGGGAGGGATTTACCAATTTGGGCAACTTTGTACATGCATTGCAGGGGCAGGGGGCCAAGGGTGCAGTTCTTTTTAACCGTTTTTATACTCCCGACATATCCCTTAAAAACCTTAAAATTATCCCGGCTCAGCCATTCTCCAATAAAGGAGAATATCTTAAAGAGCTCAGGTGGATTGCAATTCTTTCTTCGCAGCTGCGTAATATTAGTCTGAGTGCATCTACAGGAGTATATGATACTTCATCGGGAATAAAACTGCTCCTTGCAGGGGCATCTACGGTACAACTGTGCAGTGTATTGTATAAACAGGGACCTTTTGTACTGCAGGATTTTAACAATGAACTTAAAGAGTTCATGAGGTCAAAGGGATTCAAGAAGATTTCAGATTTTGCGGGAATGCTAAATTATTCAAATATCCCTGATCCTGGTGCTTTTGAGAGGGTACAGTTCCTTAAAACCGCAGAGCAGTATTCTAAAGGATAGAAATAGTTTTTTCATTTATTATATTAAAAAGGGTGACCATCACATTGATTGGCCACCCTTTATTGTTAGTTCAGGATTTTACCATCCCAAATCTTTCATGGTTCTAGGGGCAGGAGTTTTAGGAAGAGGTTTTCTATCCTTCAACTGCTCCATTATTACCTCAATTGCCTTGTTCAACTGCTCGTCAATGCCCTGCTGCTCTTTAATAGGATCATTGTCAATAAGGATATCAGGGTCAACTCCGTGGTTCTCAACAATCCACTGGCCGGTTTTGGCGTCGTAGTTGGTGAAGAACGGTACACGTACATCTGTTCCGTCCATATATGGGAGTGAGCCGCTGATACCTACAATACCACCCCATGTACGGGTTCCAATTACAGTACCCAAGTTGTTTGCCTTAAAGCTCCAAGGGAACAAGTCTCCGTCAGAAGCAGAGTATTTGTTTATCAAAAGAACTTTAGGGCCATGGTGTGTAGCATCCGGAATTGTACCGTTACTTTCAGAGTTTCGGTACATTGTCATTCTGTAGGTCTTTCTAAGCAGACGCTCAATGATCATTGGTGATACATTTCCGCCACCGTTTGCACGGTCATCAATGATAAGGGCCTCTTTGTCGAGCTGAGGGTAGAAATAGCGGGCAAACTCATTCAAACCCTCTGCACTCATATCAGGAATGTAGATATAACCAACTTTTCCGTTAGTAGCTTTCTCAACCTTCTTAATGTTGTTCTGAACCCAGTTGTAGTGCTCCAAAGGATACTCATCATCTATAGGTTTTACAACAATGTTGCGGGCACCTTCCTCAGATGCTTTGCTGTTTACAGTAAGTTCTGTAAGGACATTTGCTTTTCCAATAAGAAGTTTGTAGATATTGTCAACAGTGTTGGTAGGGATGCCGTCAATTGCTATGATATAGTCACCCTCTTTAACGCCAATACCTGGCTCTGTTAGTGGAGACCTTAATTTTGCGCTATATGGTGCACCTGGCATAATATTGCCAATTTTAAAGTAACCGCTCTTGTCTGCTTTAAGCTCTGCACCAAGCAATCCCATAGGGATGCGCTCTACAGCAGGAACTTCACCAGGATTTACATATGCATGTCCGCAAGCTACCTCTGCAATCATCTCTCCAATGATATAGTTTACATCCAAACGGGTTTTTGCATATGGAAGAAGAACTGCATATTTATCTTTAATGGCTTTCCAGTCAATGCCGTGCATGTTTTCCAAGTAGAAACCGTCTCTATAAGCGCGCCAAACCTCATCATAAAGTTGTGCCCACTCTGCAGTGTAGTCTATAGGAGCAACAAGATTCTTAATGGTAACCTTCTCTCTTAAAGCAACTTTTGGTGCAGGGAAATCTGCAATGTAAAGGTCTCTGCCTCTTGAGAACAAAGCTTTCTTTGCACCTGGGGTATAGCTTACCAATGATGCACCCTCTGCCGCTTTGTCATCTTTACCTGTTGCAAAGTCATATACTTTAAGGTCTCTTCCCTGAGAATACCAAAGTTTTTTGCCGTCGCAAACAAAGTTTCCAAAGAAACCTGTACCAATAGGAATTCTTACTATTCTACCTGCAATACCCTCTGCGTCAATAACAGTTTCAGCAACCGCAGCTGCTCCTTTTTTCTCTGGAGCTCCTTTAGGTGCAGGAGCTTTCCCATCTTCAGGCAATAGAGGAGAAGCAGTGTTTTTAGCAAGCATCGCCATGTACACACCATTCATGTTATTGTAGGTGTGGTTCCACTCCAATTGACCATAGGTTGGGTTGAAATCTCTTGCTGATGTAAATATAAGGTATTTGCCATCTGTAGAGAAAACAGGAGAAGATGAGTTGTACCATTTCTCAGTAACAGCAATGTCTTTTCCAGTTTGCAAGTTGCGTACATATACTACGCTCATATTGTTCTCTGCAGATTTTGTATATGCAATCCAGTTGCCACAAGGAGAGAAGTTTATAGTTCTTACCTCTCCGTCAGGGTTCTGCATAATGGTTTTTTTGGCTTTAGTGGCAATATCAACCTCTACAAGACGGTTTTTGCGGTCTGTATAGAAGATTTTTTTGCTGTCCGGGCTCCAGATTACACGGCGGATATAAGTGTCATTTCCTTTTGTAAGCTGTACAGGTTTGCCTGTTGCTCCCTGGATGTATACCTCAGTCTCACCGGTGCTGTCGCCAATGTATGCAATATATTTGCCGTCAGGGCTCCATGTACCGTTACGGTCATTTGAACCAGGGGTGCGGGTAATGTTCTTTACAACTCCCTCCCCAACAGGTACGCTGAACACCTCTCCTCTTACGGTAACAGCAACTCTAGAGCCATCTGATGGGATGCTCATTCCACCTCTCGGGCTAACTCTTGCTGTTACATCCTTCATTTTGGTACGGGCATAAACATTGTCAGATGTAAGGGTAATATTTATCTGCTGGCTCTGACGGGTTTTAGGGTCAAATTTGAACAGATAACCACCTTTCTCAAACACAATAATCTCTCCGTTTGTAGAAGGGAACTTAATATCATAGTCTGTAAAGTTGGTAACCTTCTCAGTCTTTTTGGTTTTTGTGTTGTAAACAAACAGATTCATTGTCATGTCTCTGTCTGAAGCATAGAATATCTCCTCACCAATCCACATTGGGAATATATCCTGTGAAACATTGTTGCTTACATTTTCAACCTTTTTGGCAGCAGGGTCATAAACCCATATGTCATCTGCCATACCACCCTTGTAGTATTTCCATGTACGGAACTCACGCATTACACGGTTGTATGCAAGTTTTTTTCCATCAGGAGAATAACTGCAGAAACCGCCCTCCGGTAGAGGAATCTGCTCCGGCATTCCACCTTTAGGAGAAACGCTCCATAGTTTGCCGGGGAATCCGTCGCCGGTGCGGTTACGGTAAATGATTTTCTTGCCGTCTTTGCTCCAAGCCATAACAATATTGTTAGGACCCATACGGTCACCCAAATCATCTCTTCCGTTAGTTGAGGTGTATGTGATTCTCACAGGCTCTCCACCCTGTGCGGGGATTGAGTAAACCTCTCTGTTGCCGTCATACTCTCCGGTAAAGGCAATGTTTTTTCCGTCGGGAGAAAAACGGGCAAACATTTCATAGCCAACGTGTGAAGTAAGGCGTGTTGCCTCTCCTCCTGCAAGAGGTGCAGTGTAAAGATCACCTGCGTAAGAGAACACCACCTGGTTGCCGTTGGTTGCCGGGAACCTTAGAAGGCGTGCCTGGTCAGCTTTTGCGCCGGTTGCAGCTGCTGCAATTAATAGCGCCGAAATTAATAACCTTTTCATATAATAGCATTTAAGTTGTTTGAATTCTTATGTTAAAATATTTTACAAATATTAAGTGTAAAATGTTAGATGACAATTTAATATCTATATTGTTAAAAAATCTCGCAACTGTAAAATTAATTTACAGTACTCTCAGGGTCTTCAACTAGTTATATTTTACCGGCATATAGGTGTTTGAGCAGCGGTGCAGCCATAAGTGCCTGGGTAACTTCATTACGCTGGATGAGCCATTCAACCTGTTCTCTGGTGAGTAGCTCAACAAAGATATCTTCTGTTCTGTCCAGTTTCTGCCCGGCAACTTTCTCCACGCCGCGGGCCACAAAACTGTGGGTGTAGTTATTGGTTGTAGAGGAGTTTCCGCACAAGGTCATAATCTCTTCCCACTCTCCTCCGGCATAACCGGTCTCCTCCAGCAGTTCCCTTTTTGCCGCTTCAAGAGGGGGTTCCCCTTCCTCCACAACACCGGCGCAAATCTCATAACAGGTAACACCAAGTCCATGCCTGTACTGCCTCTCCATAACATATTTGCCCTCTTTAGTAATGGCAATCACATTTACCCAAGAGGGATACTCCAGCACATAAAATTCATCATTCACCTGTCCTGAGGGGAGCTGAACCCTATCTTTCCTTACTGTAAGCCATGGCCTGCGGAACAGGTACTCACTGCTTAAGATATCCCATTTGCCGTCTGTATTTATAGTTGTTCCCATAAAATTCTATTTTAGAACGAATGTAAAGTTAACATTTTTTTGTAATTTGGACTCGTTAAAACTTATTGGCAATAAAATAGAATAAGATATGGAAAACAACAATACTTGCTGGTCAATGCCAAGAATTGGCGACCAGGCCCCTTCTTTCAGGGCAATGACTACACACGGAAAACTTAATTTCCCCCAGGATTATGCCGGCAAATGGAAAATCCTTTTCAGCCACCCTGCAGACTTTACCCCTGTATGTACAACAGAGTTCATTGCATTTGCCAAGATGCAGGAGGAGTTTGAGGCACTTAACACCCAGCTTGTGGGCCTTTCAGTAGACAGCCTCAGCAGCCACATTGCATGGGTAAGGAACATTCAGGAGAAAATAGAGTGGGACGGCAACAAGAATGTGGAGATAGGCTTCCCGATAATTGTAGACCTTAGCAAAACCGTATCTACCCTTTACGGAATGATCATGCCCGGAGAGGCAAACAATGCCTGTGTAAGGGCCGTGTTCTTCATTGACCCTTCAGACAAGATTAGGGCAATCATTTACTATCCTCTTGTATTGGGCCGCAATTTTGACGAGATTAAAAGAGTTATTATTGGCCTGCAGACAGCAGATGCACACGATGTGGCACTCCCTGCAAACTGGGAGCCGGGCAAAGAGGTTGTATTGCACTATCCTGTAACAACTGCAGATGCCCATGAGCGTGTAAGGGAAGAGGGTCTTACCTGTCATGAGTGGTATTTGTGCTCCAAGAAACTGTAAGCATTTTTATATCAAGAAGAAGTAATGGTAGTAAGCACCTCTGAGGTCTGGAGCTCCAGGTTGAGGTTGTAGGTGTCGTGCCTTATCATGCCAAGGCCTTGGGCGTACCAGGTGTCGGCTATGGTGTGGCGGTTGCGGCCCATTCCTTTTTCAAGTTTTGTTTCCCGTATTACTATGCAGTGATAGGCTCCGGCAGGGGTTTGGATGGTTTCTTGTCTGAGTACTTGTCTGTCTGTTACGGTTATTTTCATTGTCATTCCAAGTACTTTTACGGATGAGTATATGCTGGGAAGAGTGTCTCCTGGAGTCATGTTTGTGGGCAAGGTGGAGGCTCCTCCGGTGGAGGTGATTCTGGTGTTGCCAGGGAAGAGTGTGCGGAATACTGCAGCTACGGATTCGGCTACATTAACGGTTACTCCCCGGTTTGTTATGGTTGCAATGAGCTGTGCGGGCTCTTTGCCGTAGTATGGTTTGTGTTTGTGGTTTTGTATGTAAGAGGTGTAGTTTATTGCAGTGGTATCTCCGCCTTTGGTTACATCTTTTATGGTCATGGTATGGTACCATTTTATGTCACCGTCTGGGGTGGTTCTGGTGTATTCCAGTACAGTACCAGGCTTGTTGCAGAAGTATGGCGCGGTTTGTTGTGCTGCCATTTCTGCAATTGTTAGTGTGAGTATTGTGGCCAGTAGTGCCCTTAGTGTGCAAAGGCGGAGATTCATAGCTTGCTTAGTATTTCTTCCAGATTTTCTATTGTGTTGCCGCGGGCTATGATTTTTCCGTCGGGACTAAACAATATGAGGTAAGGGATTGAGTTTATGCCGTAGGCCATTGCTCCGGCTCCCTGAGCATTTAGCATTTGAGGGTATGGTACTCCCATCTGGGCAATGATCTTTTTTGAGTTCTCCGGTTTGTCATTTGTTGGGATACCAAGTACTGTAAAGTTTTTTCCCTTGTATTTGTTGTGGATCTCTATCATGTGAGGTATCTCTTTTCTGCATGGAGGACACCATGAGGCCCAGAATACAGCCAATACGTGCTGTCCTTTTCCTACATAGTCTGAAAGGTGCTGGACTTTTCCGTTGTATTCAGCTTTGAAGTCTTTGAATTTTGTTTCCTGTGCGTTGCATACCCCTGCGGTAAGCAATGCTATTAGCATAAGAATTATACTGCGTGTTTTCATGTTATGAGTTTTTGTTTTCAGTAAAAGTAATGAAAAAATTCAGTATTTATGAATCTTTTTGTTCAATCTATATTATCCTGTAAATTTTGTGCCAAGATAGGGAAGTGGATATGTGTTTGATGGGCAGATGGTAATTTTTCATCCAAGACGGTTGCGCAGGTGATGTGGCCTGGAGTGCTCTGCGGTGTTGCTGTGGTGCGCTACTCGTAAGGTTTCTTTACGGGTAGAGCAGGTGATGTGGCTCTGAGGGTGCTGAGCCGGGGATTGGGTGCGCCACTGGCTTGGTGGGGAGGAGGAAAGTGGTGGGAGAGGAGCACTGCAGGAGGTGCTAATTTATTTGTATTAGAGCAAGTTATTTGCAAACTTTGTAGTGACTTCATGTATCCGCCAATATGGCCTGGGCGGGATTGGAGGGAAGGATTTGTGTAGGCCATAGATTTCTTTTTGTGGTGGATAGGTATTCTTTTGGAGGAGATTTGTCGGGAAGAGGTATTTGCCCGGCTGTTTCAAACGGACTTGAGAGGTTTTCATTTGAGGGTGGTTTAGCAGGTTTTTATCATGTTTGTACTGATGGTGCATCTTTGGAGTGGCTCTTCAGGGATGATTCTGATTTCATTGCAGGGGTAAATCGTGCAGGAATTTGCTCGGTGGTCTCCGGGGTAAGGCTTGTATCTTTTGTACTTATGGATAATCATGTGCATTTTGTTCTTTATGGCCAGATGCCTTCTTGCAAGGATTTTATTCTCAGGTACAAGAATCTCACAGGCAAGCATATTTTTTCCCGATATGGCATTAAGGGACATACCCATACCCTTCCTACGGAGATTATCAGGATTGATACTCCCGACAGATTATTGGCAACCCTTGCCTATATAGACAGGAATCCGATTGTTGCCGGTTGGAGGAGAATGCCTGATGAGTACCGGTGGGGAGTGTCGGGATTTATGTTCAGGTTAGGGCGGGAGCTTGGCAGTTTCCGCAGGCTTGATACTTTTTCTTTGAGGGAACAGAGTGTTTTGCTGGGGACACATGTTAGGCTCCCTCAGGATTGGAGAGTGGATGGGAGTGGAATGCTGGATGTGCGCTGTTTTGTTGATATTGATTTCTTGGAAAACTTGTTCAGGTCTCCCGGGCGGTATCTTTATTTCTTGTCCAAGAAACTGGAGGGTGATGTGGATAAATTCTTTAATATGGGTACAAGGACTTTTGTGCAGGACAAGGATTTGAGGCTGATAGTGGAGAAACTGGCCAAGGAGCATTATGGAGAGGGAGATGTCAGGCTTTTGAGTGTGAATGTAAGACTTCTTCTTGCCCGTAGGTTGAGGTACGAGTATGCTTCTACGGTGAAACAGATTTCCAGAATGCTTCATTTGGATGCAGAGCTGCTCAAGGGGTTTGTTTAGGGGAATGCGTAGTTGACATGTAGGGAAAGTGGGGGCTTTGTGCGGTATGTTGGTGATCATGTTCCGCCCCTTCCAGGGCTGAATTGCTTTAGATATGGTATTATTGTTTTTATGCCTAGACGGTTGCACTGGTTATGAACTCCGGAGTGCTCTGTGGCGAGTGTGAAAATATTTCTCCCAAGACGGTGGCGCATGTGATGTGGCCTGGAGTGCTCTGCGGTGTTGGTGTGGTGCGCTACCCGTAAGGTTTCTTTACGGGTGGAGCAGGTGATGTGGCTCTGAGGGTGCTGAGCCGGGGATTGGGTGCGCCACTGGCTTGGCGGGGAGGGTAGATTTGTATGGCGCGTGTGTTGTTTAGAGGCGGAGAGTGGGGATTGGGGCT